>JAFNVK010000181.1 GCA_017379815.1 Clostridia bacterium | reverse complement strand
GACGGACAAGGCCTCAATCTGACGTGGGAGGTGCGTGACGGAATCGTCAACCACACGGGCAAGAACCTTGCCTCCACGCTGGAGGGCGTGATCGTTAAGTACGCCGATCGCATCGCCTACATCAATCACGACATCGACGACGCCATGCGCGCGGGGATCCTGCATCCCGAGGATATTCCAAAGGAGCTGCGCGAGATCCTGGGTGAGACGCACAGTCGGCGCATCAACACCATGGTCGCATCGGTCATCGAGGCAAGCACGGATGCAAACGAGATCCGCATGATGCCCGAGATCCAGATGGCCACCGATCGCCTGCGCACCTTCCTTTTTGAGAACATCTACACCAGCCGTATAGTCAAGGGAGAAGAGGGAAAGGCCAAGGAGATGCTTGGTCAGCTCTTCGTGCATTTCGCAGAGCATCCCGAGCAGATGCCCGAGCTTTACCGTCGGAATCTGGAGGAGGAAGGCGTCAAGCGCTGCGTTTGCGATTTTATTTCGGGCATGACCGATCGGTATGCCATTGATACCTACAAAAAATTATTTATTCCGCACGTCTGGAGTCTTTGACGGCGGAGAGAAGGAAAGGAGCGTTGCCGCAGGATGAGATTTTCGGATAGCTTTGTGCAGGAGGTCGTGGACCGTACCGACATCGAGGAGCTGATCGGACGGTACGTTACCCTAAAGCGCGGCGGCTCTAATCTGATGGGCTGTTGCCCCTTCCACAGTGAGAAGACCCCCTCCTTCTCGGTCTCCCCGTCCAAAAAGCTGTTTTATTGCTTTGGCTGTCAGGCGGGAGGAAGCGTGATCACCTTTGTCCAGAAGGCCGAGAATCTGGATTTCCCCGAGGCGGTGGAGTATCTGGCCAACCGTGCGGGCATTCCGCTTCCGCGTGAGAGTGAGGACCCCTCCGCTGAGCGCGGCGTTTCCCGAAAGCGCGTGCTGGAGATGAACCTGGAGGCCGCGCGCTTCTTCCGCGCCTGCCTCTTTGACCCGAATATCGGCCGCGAGGGAATGCGCTATTTCCGTGAGGATCGCCGCATGAGCGAGGCCACCGTCAAGCATTTCGGGCTTGGCTTTGCACCAAACAGCTTCAATATGCTTACCGATCATATGCACCGTCGGGGCTATACCGACGAGGAGCTGATCGCGGCCTGCCTTTGCGGCAAAAGTCAGAAAACGGGCAGGGCGTACGATTATTTCCGTAACCGCGTGATCTTCCCGATCATTGATCCCTCGGGTAACGTGGTCGCCTTTGGCGGACGCGTTATGGACGATTCCAAGCCGAAGTACCTCAACTCGTCCGACACCCCCGCCTTTAAGAAGAGCCGACATCTGTTCGCTTTGAACTTTGCCAAGAACGACTGCGCCGAGCGCATGATCCTGTGCGAGGGATATATGGACGTCATTGCCATGCACGCCGCAGGCTTTTCCTCGGCGGTGGCAACCCTCGGAACGGCGATCACGCCCGAGCACGCCCGTATTTTTTCGAAGTATACCAAGAAGGTCATCATCTCCTACGATGCGGACGAGGCAGGACAAAACGCCGCCAAGAAGGCCATGCGCATTCTGGGCGAGGTCGGCATGGACGTTCGCGTGCTGAAGATGAACGGCGCCAAGGACCCGGACGAGTTTATTCGCAAATTCGGTGCCGATCGCTTCCGCCGCCTCCTGGAGGAAAGCAAGACCGGATTTGAATACCAGACCGAGCGCGTGCTTGCGCGCTACGATCTTTCACTCGGCAGCGATAAGATCAAGGCGTCGGGCGAGATCTGTGCCCTGATCGCCGACTATTGGTCGCCCGTGGAGCGTGAGGTCTATCTGGCCTATGCCTCTCAGGCGCTGGGGCTTCCCGTTGATGTGCTCAAAAATTCGGTGGAGCAGATCCGCCGAAAAAACAAGCGAGAGATGGTCGCGCGTGAGAGTCGAGAGGCACAGGCAAGCGTCAAAAACTTTGGCGACCGCATCAATCCCGAGGCCTCCACGGATCCCCGAGCCGTTTCGGCAGAGGAGACGGTCCTCGGTCTGCTCGTCATCTTTGAGGAGTACCGCACCGCCGTTGAGCGTGGGGAGGTAAGGCTTCGGGAGGAGGATTTCGTCACCACCTTCCACCGCCGCGTGTTCCGCGCCGTCATGGATCGGCACGCGTCCCCCTCGGGCTTTCGCTTCGAGCTGCTCGGCATGGACTTTGAGCCGGACGAGCTTGGCCGCATCGAGCGTATGGAGATCGCACGTCAGCAGCTTTCGCAAAACGGCCCCGAGGTCTTCCGCTCCGCCGTCCGCGTTCTTTCGGAGATCTCCGAGGGCAAGGCAAGATCGGGCGAGGATCTGAACGCACATCTGGCGTATTTACGTGAGAAAAAAGCAAAATTACATAAAGGAAAGGTTGAAGATAAATGAAGGACGTCAATCTGAAGGAAGAAGAATTGGCAAAGGGCAGGGAGACCGATCTGCCCGAGACGGAGCGCGATGCGCGTGCAGATGCTGCTCCCCAGCCCGAGAAGAAGCTGGATATGGAATCCCTGATCGAAAAGGGAAAGAAGGGTAAGCTCTCGGCAGACGACCTGGACGAGGCCATGGAGGAAATGGACTTCGACGCCGAAAGTCTGGATAAGCTTTATGAGACCCTGGAGGATAACGGAATCGCCTTCGAGGCCGAAATGTCCACCGAGGAGATCAACAAGATCGAGAGTGAGGTCGCTAAGTTCGGCGCGGGCGAAAACATGGAGAAGATCCTCGAGCAGGAGGGACTTTCCATCGACGACCCCGTCCGTCTCTACCTCAAGGAGATCGGTAAGGTTCCGCTTCTGACCACCGACAAGGAGAAGGAGCTTGCCGAGCGTATGATGGCAGGCGATGAAACGGCAAAGACCGAGTTGGTCGAGGCCAACCTCCGTCTGGTCGTCAGCATTGCCAAGCGCTACGTCGGCCGCGGAATGTTCTTCCTGGATCTGATCCAGGAGGGAAATCTGGGCTTGATGAAGGCCGTGGATAAGTTCGATTACACCAAGGGCTATAAGTTCTCGACCTACGCGACCTGGTGGATCCGTCAGGCCATCACCCGTGCCATCGCCGACCAGGCGCGCACGATCCGTATCCCCGTGCATATGGTCGAGACCATTCACAAGGTCTCCCGCTACTCCCGCCAGATGCTCCAGGAGCTCGGACGCGAGGCGACGGCCGAGGAGATCGGTGAGAAGATGGGCATGAGCGCCGACAAGGTGCGCGAGATCATGAAGATCGCACAGGATCCCGTCTCCCTCGAGACCCCGATCGGCGAGGAGGAGGATAGCCACCTCGGCGACTTCATTCCGGACGATGAGACCCCCTCTCCCGCAGAGGCGACCTCGACCAACATCCTGCGCGAGGAGCTGGAGCGTCAGCTTCACACTCTCACGCCTCGTGAGGAGCACGTCATCAAGCTTCGCTTCGGCCTTTACGACGGCAGAACGCGCACGCTCGAGGAGGTGGGCAAGGAGTTTGACATTACCCGTGAGCGCATCCGCCAGATCGAGGCAAAGGCACTCCGCAAGCTTCGCCATCCCAGCCGTGCAAGACACCTCAAGGGCTTTATGGAGTAAGTTTTTCAAAGGAATGATTTTTTGGTTGAAAGCGCCAAAAAAGCGCCGCTTTTCATGGACAAGGTGCTGAAAAAACTGACCTTGTGACAAAAAAGCAGGGCGAAAACTGTACACTATCACGGGCGTTGAGGAAGGCAAGCGGAAGGAAAGACCGGCAGATCCCGTATCAAATCGCTTGGTCACAAAAAATTCACTTGACATCCGCCCTAAAATGGTGTAGAATGTATAAGTATTATATTATCCCGTACCCGCGCGTGCTTGCGCGCGTAGGTCGCAATCACTCTTGGAGGAAAGAACATGAAAAAGAGATTGCTTTGTCTGTTGATGAGCTTGGCGATGCTTCTGTTGCCGGTGTTGACCGCGTGCTCGTCGGATGAGGAAACGGAGGGCAAGCCCGCTTCCACTACCGCAAACGCCATGACTCTGACGATGTGGGTCGTTTGCGAGGAGGAGGTTGATCCCGCCGTGGCAGCCGCCGTCAATGCAAAGATCAACACGCTTACCCGTGCAAAGTGCAAGACTGAGCTGGAGATCACCTTCCTGACCGAGGAGGTCTATGAGCAGACCCTGAGACAGGAGATCGAGGCTTATGCAGCAGGCGTTAAGCAGGAGGAGGCCGAGACCGACGACGAGACCGAGCCCCAGACCGATGCGGTTCAGGAGGTGGAGACCAACGAGGCCGGCATCAAGCAGGATGCTTACCCCGAGACCCGTCCCCATCAGGTTGACATCATCTACATCGCCGGCGAGGATATGTACCTCGACTTTGTGGAAAACGGCTGGCTTGCAGACCTGGAGTCCGAGCTGACCAACTCCGCAAAGAAGATCAAGGAATATATCTCCACCACGCTTCTTTCCGCCGTCGAAAAGGACGGAGCGGTTTACGCGATCCCCAACAACAACATCATTGGCGAGTACAAGTATATGCTTCTGAACAAGGAGCTGATGGATAAGTACTCCCAGCAGGGCTACTTCAAGCAGGGCAAGATGAACGGACTGTTCAACGAGTACGTTTATAACTACCTCACGCTGATCTCCTTCTTTGAGGACCCGAGCAAGGTCGTTCCGATCGACGCCTCCTATGAGGAGTGCCTGGATCTGCTGGCTTACTACTGGAACGTGGATCCCGAGAGCTACACGATGCAGGAGCTCAACAGCTTCTCGATCTTCGGCCATGCTTACACGAGCGAGGAAGAGCTGACCCGCGGCAGCGTGATGCTGGGCTACGGCAGCCTGTTTGATAACGATACCTTCCTTGAGAACTATCTGAAGCTGAATCAGTTCCGCTATGGCATGGTGAGCGAAAGCTCTACCGACCTGCGCTTCTCCAGCTTCTACGGAGACGCCGATGCCGAGGGCAAGGATGCCGCCATCCGCTTTGTCAGCGGCGACGCCACAACCCTTACCAAGCACACCGTGGACGCGCAGGGCAACGCGCTCAATTATCCTTACGTTACTTATGACGGCGAGGAGTATTACTCCATCGTGGTTGAGTATCCCACCGCTTCCTCCGAGGACATCTTTGGCAATATGTTCGGCGTTTGCGCCTACTCCAGAGACGTTTCCCGCAGCATGGAGATCATCACCTACCTCAACACCAACAGCGATTTCCGCAATCTGCTGCAGTACGGCGTAGAGGGTGAGCACTACGATCTGGTCAAGAATGCCGAGGGCAATACCGTAGTCAAGCGTCGCACCGACCGCAGTGGCAACGAGCTGTATCAGATGGATATCTACAAGACCGGAAACATCTTTATCGCTTATCCCGAGACCGAGATGGCTCCCGGTATCTGGGAGAGCGGCAAGGAGCAGAACAGAAGCTCTCTTGTTGATCCGATGCTCGGCTTCAACCTCAAGGAGGCCGCCATGGATGCGATGGAGGATGAAAAGTCTGTTTCGATCAGCACGCTTCTCGGATACAACCTCAGCTACTCCTCCGGATACTCCAAGGAGGTGCTTTCCTCCAGCGAGATCCTCAAGAGCTGGATCGAGAGATGCGATGCGGCAGGCAAGAACGTCTACGTTCTTCGTACCGTTGAGGCGCCCAGCACGGCTAACCGCTTCTATACCTATTACGTTTATAACAACATGGGCACCGCTAACGCAGCCTTCACGGTTGAGGCAGGCGAGACCATCACCGAGGACGTTCTGGATAAGCAGGGCGTTCCCACCGGCGAAACCAAGCTGGTCGGCGCAAACCTGACCTTCAAGTACAATCAGGATCCCGCATACGAGAGCGCGGCTTACGATCTCTCCATTGTGACCATCCAGACCAGAAGAACCTTTGAGCTGAAGCTTTCCTGCGCGATCGGCGATACCGCCGTGGAGGGAGCTGTGTTTGAGAATTACGAGACGGACACCAAGGACGGCTTCGGTCCGATCGACGTGGATCTTTATTCCAACGACGTCTACGATCTTGAGCTGCACGCCAACCTTACCCGTCCCATGATCCTCAACAATAAGATCCTGTATAACTGGGTCATGGAATCCACCGAGCGCGTCAACTATGCACTGACGAATCAGACCTCCAAGGATGGCAAGACCACCTACACCTTCGCCTTCCTGCGTAACGTCTCGATCCTGAGTGAGATGAGCATCGTTCCGTTCTACGAGGATGGCAGATTGATCATTAACGTACAGGTTCGCGAGGACGATCAGTATATCGCAGAGGATCCCGCCGATCAGTACGAGCTGGCTTATGTGCGCGTAACCGTGGATGACGCAACTGCCGTTTCCTATCAGTTCTCGGTCAACGGAGTCAAGGAGAATGCCGTCGAGACGACCGCTGCAGAGGATCCCGATTACCGCGTGTACGGAGATCTTCACGTTGAGCTGGTCAAGTATATGGCTCGCCTGAACGAGGCGGTTACCGAGCTTCTGAATAGTTGCCAGAGTTACAGTGAGCTGAAAGCAGTGGTTGCCGATCTGCAGCTCCTGCTGGCTACGGGCGGAAGAGCACCCGACATCACTGCCTTCACGACCGAGGCTGTACGCGAGATGATCTATACTCTTGCCGGTGTTGCTGATGAAACGTCCACAGGCAAGCAGAATACGGCCGCCAAGGCTGAGATCTCCACGATCCG
>JAFNVK010000180.1 GCA_017379815.1 Clostridia bacterium | reverse complement strand
GTTCTCGCCCGAGTGTCCGCCCATAAGCCCCGTGACGGATACCGAGAGCGCCTCTCCCGAGAAAAGCTCGGTCTTGGCGCGAAGCACCAGATCCGACCGAATGCCTCCCGCGCAGCCCGCCGTGACCCAGCCGAGCGCCTCACTGTCCAGATTGACCATGCGGCGCGCATCGATATGGCGGTAGTCAAAGCCCTCCGCACCGTTGAGCCCGACCTCCTCGGCCGTGGTAAAGAGGCACTCCACGGGAGGATGCGCCCCAAGCGCCCCGTCAAGCAGAGCCAGCATCATCGCAACGGCGATGCCGTTGTCCGCTCCCAGCGTCGTTCCTTTTGCACGCAGAAGGTCGCCGTCCACGTAGAGCTTCAGGGGATCGCGGAGAAAATCATGCTCCACGTCCGCATTCTTCTCGCAGACCATGTCGGTATGTCCCTGCAACAGCACGGGCGCGCGATCGGCAAAGCCCTCGGTCGCGGGTGCCTTGATCAGTACGTTGTGCAGCTCGTCGCGAACGACCCAAAGGCCGCGCGCCTTGGCAAAGGCCACGAGGTAGTCCGCGATCTTCTCCTCATGATAAGAGGGGCGCGGAATGGCGCTGATCTCCTCAAAGAAGCGGAAGACCGCCTCAGGCTGCTTGTGTTGAATGACGTATTCCATGCGTTGTATCTCCTTTCATACGGACCAAAGCAGCACCGCGAGCGTGCGCGGTGCTGCCGATGCTTACAATCTTGCCTTGCGCTCCTTGGAGAGGTTGATCGCACCCTCCCGAAGCATATCCAGATGATCCAGCGATTTTCCCGTGCCGATGGCCACGCAGGAGACCGCATCCTTGGCGACACGCGTGGGAATTCCCGTAACACGGGTGACCAGCTGGTCAAAGCCGTAGAGCAGGCTTCCGCCGCCCGTCATCACGATGCCGTTGCGCAAAATGTCGCCGAGAAGCTCGGGCGGCGTGCGCTCGATCACCGAGCAGATGCCGTCGAGGATCGCCGTAACCGGCTCGGCCAGCGCCTCGATCATCTCCTTGGAATTGATGGAGACCAGCTTGGGCAGTCCCTGCGACATACAGCGGCCCTTGACCTCCACCGACTGGGGATTGGCGTGATCATAGACCGCACCGATCCGTTTTTTGATGCCCTCTGCGGTTCTCTCTCCGATGAGGACGTTGTATTTTCTGCGCACGTAGCGCATAATTGCCTCGTCAAACTTGTCTCCCGCGATCTTGATGGACTCGGAGACCACCACGCCGCCCAGAGACAGAACGGCAATATCGGTCGTTCCGCCGCCGATATCCACCACCATGTTGCCGTTGGCCGAATAGATGTCCAGCCCTGCGCCGATGGCCGCGGCCATGGGCTCCTCGATGAGGTAGACCTTGCTCGCACCCGCCTCGCGTGCCGCATCCACCACGGCTCTCTCCTCCACCTCGGTGATGCCCGAGGGAATACAGATCATCACGCGCGGCTGGAAAAACATATTCTTGCAGACCTGGCGGATAAAATACTCGATCATCTTGAGGGTGACCTCGTATTGGCTGATCACGCCGTCGCGCAAGGGGCGCACCGCCACGATGTTGCCGGGCGTTCTTCCCAGCATCTGCTGGGCACGCTTGCCCACCTGCAGGATAGTGTCGGTGTTGGTGTCGATCGCCACCACCGAGGGCTCCTCGAGAACGATGCCCTTGCCCTGCATATACACGAGAACGGTTGCGGTGCCAAGGTCAATGCCAATATTGCGGCTCAGCTTGAAGCCGCGGAAGAAATCCAAAAGCGGTGAGCCTTTTTTCTCGCTTTCCAGCTCATCCAGCTCGTCAAGCTCTTCTCTTTCCTTTTCCTGATTCTTCTTCATCCTCAAGTGCGTTCGGCCGACCGACGCAACCTCCTTTCCCGAGTACTCTTGCTTTCATTATACATGATTCACGCGGCAAAATCAATCGTTTTTGTAAAAAAACGCAAAAAGAGACAAAATTTTATCTCCCGCGCTCGCTTTGCAGCTCGTCGGCGGCAACCGCGAGGGCAAAGACGTGATAGGCCCCTGCCCTGCGCAAAAGACGCGCACAGATCGCCACGGTCGCTCCGCTGGTGACGATGTCGTCCACGAGCAGAACGGTTTTTCGGCGGCAACCGTCAAAATCGCGCACACGGTAGGTCTTTTTGGCGTTTTTCAGACGCTCCTCGGAATTGAGGTGCTTCTGCGGTCTGCTCATTCCCGGACGCCGCTCAAGCAGCGGCAGCATGGGAATGGAAAGCTCCCGCGAGAGTGCACGGGCAAGCTCGCGCGCCTGATCGGTTCCGTACTGCAGCCGCGCCGCGGTGGCGCGGGGAATGTAGGTAAGGACAGCGTCCTGCGTTGCGATCCCCTGCTCCGAGAGCAGATCGCGTGCCGATTCGGCCAGCTCCGAGGCTAGGAATTCCACCGTGCGCCGTCTGCGCTCCTGCTTGATGCTGTAGATCAAGCGGTTCTGCAGAGGCTCGCGCTTGCCGTGAATGTAATAGACCAGCTTGCAAAGCGCCTCACACTTGCACTTTTCCATGTCTTCGGTGATACAGCGGCAAGCCGTGACGGGCTTGGCGCAGCTCGGGCAGGTCTCCAGCTTTTCGCTCTCCCACTCGCGCTGACAGCTCGGGCAAAGCGCCCGACCGGAAAGAATATCCGAACGGTCAAGCAGCGTTCGGCAGGAGGCGCAGGCGGGAGGAAAGAGCAATTCCAAGAGCGGACGCCGACGGATCATACGAGTCCCTCCCGAAGCCAGCGGCAAAGCCCCGTGTAGCGCATGGACTGGCGATTGTTCTCCACCATGGAGGCAAGCACCTCACGCCGTCCAACGGCCACCACCATCATCTGCGCGCGCGTGACTGCCGTGTAAAGCAGATTGCGCGAGAGCAAAAGCGGAGGCGTACTGCCCAAGGGCAGGATCACGATGGGATATTCACTTCCCTGGCTCTTATGCACGGTCACGGCGTAGGCCGTCTCCAGCTCCTCGAGGTTGCTGAAGGCGTATTGCACGCGGCGATCGTCAAAGAGGATCTCCATGCTTTGAGAGGAGGGCCTGATCGCGGTGATCACGCCGATGTCGCCGTTAAAGATGCCGTTGCCGCTTGTGCCGTCCTCGCGCTCCCAGATCAGATCGTAGTTGTTTCGCGTTTGCATAACGCGGTCGCCCTCGCGAAAGACCGTATCCCGAAAGCGTTGCTCGCGCTTTCCCTCGGCGGGCGGATTGACCGCCGCCTGCAACAGCACGTTGAGGTTTTCGGTGCCCGTCTCGCCCTTTCTTGAGGGACAGATCACCTGCATTCCGCCAACGGTGATCTCGCCGTAGGTGCGCGGCAGACGCGTGGCGTAAAGCTGAGCCACGGTGGCCGCGATCTCCCCGTCGCTCGTTCGGGGGAGGAAGAAGAAGTCGTTTTTCTTCTCGTCAAGCCTTGGCATCTCTCCGCGGTTGATGGCGTGTGCGTTGGTAACGATCAGGCTTTTCTCGGCCTGACGGAAGATCTCGGTCAAGCGAACGGTGGAAAAGCACTCGCTCGCCAAAAGATCGCGAAGCACGTTTCCCGCACCGACCGAGGGGAGCTGGTCGGCGTCGCCGATGATGACCACGCGCGCACCCGGCTTGATGGCCTTGAGCAGAGCGCTCATCAGGTAGACGTCCACCATGGAGGCCTCGTCAATGATGACCACGTTCTCCTCCAGGAGATTATGCTCGTCGCGGTGGAAGCGCATTCCTCTGCCCTCCTCGCCCGTGTATTCGAGCAGGCGGTGAATGGTCTTGGCCTCGTGGGCGGTGGACTCGGAAAGACGCTTTGCGGCGCGCCCCGTGGGCGCGCAAAGCGCGATGCGCAGGTCCATGCTGTCAAAAATATGAAGCAGCGCACGCACGACGGTGGTCTTTCCCGTTCCCGGGCCTCCCGTCAGCAGCATGACGCCGTTGTCCAATGCGTCAAAGATCGCCTGCCTTTGCAGTCGGGCGTACTGCACGCCGCTATCGCGCTCCTCGCGCTCGATAAACGCACCGATGTTGACGCTGTCCATCACGGGACAAACCTTGTCCAAGAGCAACAGCTTGCGTGCGATAAAGCGCTCGTGATCGTAGAGCGTGCGATCGTAAAGATGGGCTTTTCCTTCAAGCTCGACCTCAACGAGCTTCCGCTCCGCGAGCAAAAGGGATACCGCCTCCTCGATGCGCTCGGGCGTGCAGTCGAGAAGCCTTGCCGCCTCGGGCAAAAGCTGCTCGCGTGGCAGGCAGACGTGTCCGCTCTGCCCCGCACTCGTCGAGAGCAGATAGAGGATCCCGCTGCACAAGCGATCATCCGAGGCGCGCTCGAGCCCCAGCTGCATCGCCATGCGGTCGGCACGCTCAAAGCCGATGCCGTCGATCTCCTCGCAAAGGCGGTACGGATTTTTCTTGGCAATATCCACCGCGCGCGAGCCCCAGCGCTTGTAGATGCGAACCGTGACGGCCGCACCGAAAAAGTCGCGGAAGAACATCATGGCCGAGCGAATGCCCGCCTTGTTCTGAAAATCCTCCGAGATGGCGCGCGCACGCTTGGGCGTGATGCCGGGAATATCCGCAAGGAATTCCGGGTGATTTTCGATGACGTCGAAGGTCTCCTCGCCAAAGGTATCCACCACGCGCTTGGCGGTCTTTGGACCAAGCCCCTTGATCGCGCCCGAGGAAAGATAGCGCAAAATGGCGGCACGGTCGGCGGGAAGCTGCTTTTCGGATTGCTCCGCCTTGAACTGCCTGCCGTACTTGGGGTTGTGCACCCATTTGCCGTAGACGGTCAGCACGTCGCCCTCGCCCACGTAGGGAAGATGTCCCGTAACGGTGATCAGCTCGCCCTCCTCGGTGCCAAGATCGCAGATGGCAAAGCCGTTTTCCTCGTTGGCGTAGATCACGTGCTCGACCGTACCCGACAGCTTGAGCAAGCCGTTTTCCTCGATCGGCTCGCGCATAAAGCGTTCATCCTGCATTTTGCCATCTCCTCTCCATTGTTTCATTTTTCCCTATACGGGGTCGCTTTTTTTCGTCTTTTTTTGCCGTCAGAAGGGCTCGGACGGCTCTCCGCCCTGCAGATCAACGGCATACCACCGAGCATCAAAGCGCTCGATCTGCTCCCGATACTCCTCCAGGAGCACGTCGCCAAAGCCGACCGTTCCGTCCATGAGAGAGACGTCGAACAGCACCGTGATCCTTCCCAAAGCGGGGCAAAAGGACGCGGATCTGGCCTCATGCAACAGCATATCCAGCATATCCGCGTCCTCGCGTGTGCGGATCTCCACCGCAAGTGAAAGCGTCCTTAGCGGAAAGATCCAATCCAATACCGTGCGCAAGGCACAGCAAAATCCAAAGGCCGCCATAAGGGCAATAAAGGCCTCGTATAAGATCCGTCCCATGTTGCACCCCCTTTCCCTCTCAGCCTATGCCGATAGGGTTCTTCGGGTGCGGACGGAAAACGGACGAGCGAGGGCTCAGCGGCAAAGTCTCTGCAGATCCTCCACGAGATCGCAGGCCTCCCAAGGAGCCTCTACGTCCTCGCGTCCCATATGTCCGTAAGCCGCGATCTGACAGTAGATCGGACGGCGAAGGTCAAATCTCTTGATGATGGCGGCAGGGCGAAGGTCAACGAGCTCCAGCACGGCCTTCTCGATGGCCGCCTCGGAGATCTTTGCCGTGCCAAAGGTGTCGATCATCACCGACACGGGCTTTGCCACGCCGATTGCGTAGGCCACCTGTACCTCACACTTCTCGGCAAGACCTGCCTTGACCACGTTCTTGGCGATGTAGCGTGCCGCATAGCAGGCAGAGCGATCCACCTTGGTGGGATCCTTGCCCGAGAAGGCGCCGCCGCCGTGACGCGCGTATCCGCCGTAGGTATCCACGATGATCTTGCGTCCCGTAAGGCCCGTGTCACCTGCAGGGCCGCCGATGACGAATCTGCCCGTGGGGTTGACGTAGATCTTGGTCTCGCCATCCATCATGTCCGCAGGAACGATGGGGGTGATGACCTTCTCGATCAGATCCGCGCGGATCTGCTCAAGCGTGACGTCTGCACTATGCTGGGAGGAGATCACCACGGTGTCCACGCGCACGGGCTTGCCCGCCTCGTCGTATTCCACGGTGACCTGCGTTTTTCCGTCGGGACGGAGATAGGGGAGCGTGCCGTTCTTGCGCACGTCGGTCAATCTCTTGGCCAGCTTGTGCGACAGCGAAATGGGCAGAGGCATCAGCTCGGGGGTCTCGTTGCAGGCGTAGCCAAACATCAGACCCTGGTCGCCCGCACCGATGTCCAGTCCGTCGGTGTCGCTTCCCGCCTTGGCCTCAAGGCTCTTGTCCACACCCATGGCGATGTCGGGGGATTGTGCGTGCAGGGACGTGATGACCGCGCAGCTGTCGCAGTCAAAGCCGTACTTTGCGCGATCGTAGCCGATCTCGCGCACCGTCTCGCGGACGATGGCCTGAATATCCACCTGTGCCTTGGTCGTGACCTCGCCCATCACGCAAACGAGTCCCGTGGTGCAGAAGGTCTCGCAGGCCACGCGCGACTCGGGGTCCTGGCGAAGCATTTCGTCCAGGATCGCATCGGAGATCTTGTCGCTGATCTTATCGGGATGTCCCTCGGTCACCGATTCACTCGTAAACAGTTTTTTGCTCATGCTTGAAAAATTCCTCTCTGTTTCATGTCCTTTTTCTAAAACATATCTTTCTCGTTTTTGGCATAAGAAAGCGCTCCGCCGGGACGGAGCGCTTCGGCTCTCATCTAACAGGAATTAGCACCTTACCCCTTGGCAGGTTGCTGTAACGTCATCGTGCCTGTCACTACGTTACTCTTGATAAGATATATTTTATTGCTTACAGTATACCATAAAATCCGTTGAATTGCAAGTGCTTTTTGCGCAAATTCGTAAAATACAGACGTTTTTTGCGCATTTTCCGCTTATTCCCGCTCCGTCTTGGCAGAAAGTCTTTCGGACAGGCGGGTAAACCCAAAGCCCGCTCCCGCTCCGCAAAGCAGGCAGAGCAGATAGATGGGGGCTGTCGTGAGGCTGAGCGTCGAAAGAATGCAATCCTTGAGCAGCATCATCAGCGTCGTGGCCAGCACAAAGCCCAAAATCGCGTGCGAGGCAACCGAGTGGAAGGAGGAGAACACGAAGCGCATCAGGCGTGCCAGAAGCAGGACCGTGACAAGCATCGCCACTCCGAGCGGAAGGATCACGGAGAGCTCGAGTCGGGAGATCCCCAGCGACATGGCCTCGTAAATGCCGAAAAAGAGCAGCAGCGTTGAGGAGCTGAAGCCGGGAACGATAAAGCTCAGTCCCCAGATCACGCCGCAGACCGCAAAGCCGAGAAGATTTGCCGGAATGGTGAGCGTCCACACGCTTCCCACAAGATAGAACAGTACCGCAATGCAGACGAAGCTGACGCCAAGCGCGATAAACGAGCCTTTTCCTCTGCCCTGCTCGCCGCTCTCGTGCCACAGCTCGGGCACCGTGCCAAGGATCAGACCGATAAACACGCAAAGCACCACCGGCTCGTTCCACGCGAGCAGAGCCGCCGTGATGCCCGAAAAGCCCAAAAAGCCGGCCGCGCCGCCCAACCCGACGAACAAAATCAGCTGCCAATGCTTTCGTATCCCCTTGATCGGAGAGGAAAGCACCTCGAGCATAGGGGTATATATCCCAAAAGCGTAGCACAGCGTTCCCCCGCTCACCCCGGGCAAAATGGCACCGATCCCCACGATCAGTCCCTGCAAGACCCAAAGCAATCGGCGAAAGACCTTACTCGTTGTTTTCGTTTTCATGATCCTCGCTCCCGTTTCTTCATTTTCGGTTTCCCGCCAAGGCGGTTACGCATTCATTATACCAAAGCGCGCAAAAAAAGTCAAGGGGAGAATCGGCAGGACGCCCCGTCTCCCCTGTTCGTGCCGAACGCACGCGTTATTTTCTTTTCCCCTTCAGCAGAGGAGAGATGTACTTGTAGATCAAAAACGTCAATACGGTGTCGAGAAATCCCTTCAAAAAGGTGAAGGGCACGTTGAAGATCAAGAGGCAGGAGAACAGACCGTCCACCCCGGAAAAGATGGCTTGGTACTGTTCGATGATCGCCCCGAGCGGCATGAATTTCGTATAGATCGGGTACGTGACGTAATAATTGATGGGCAGACTGACCAGCGCCATGATCAGGGCGCCGAGCAATGCGCCGAGAAAAGCCGTGCGGCGATTCTTGCGGAAGCGGTAAAGCAATCCCGCCGGAAGCACCAAGCAGACTCCAAGTAAAAAATTAGCGAACTCGCCCACGCCTCCCGTTGTGGTCATGGTTGCGTTGATCAGATTCTTGATCAAGCAGACCAGAACTCCCGAAAGAGGCCCCATGCTGAAGGCCGCCACGAGCGCGGGCAGCTCGGAAATATCCAATTTGATGAAGGATGGCATAAAGGGAACGCTGATGCTGAACATCATCAGGATCGCGGACGCGGCGGCAAGAATACCCGTCACGGCCATGAAGCGTGCCCTCGATATCGACCGTTCTGCAGTGTGCATAAGTATGTTTTCCTTTCTCTTGTCGGAGTATCGGAAAAAGAAAAAATCCCGATCCTGCAAAGCGCGCAGATCGGGGATGCGCAAGGAAGGAAAACGGCGTGCCGCTTCCCCCTCGTTCGTTTTTCTTTTCTCATCCGGACTTTACCGTCGGTTCGGGAATCTCACCCGATCGGCCCTCCTCGTCGGAAGGTTCGCAGACTCTACTGCCGGTATGGAATTTCACCAATCCCCAAAGATAGTATATGATTTTGGAATCGGGGAGAAGCCGCTTGGGCTTCTCCCCGCAAAACGAATTTCGTTTTTTAATTAGTCGATGATCTTGGTAACGACGCCGGAACCAACGGTTCTGCCACCCTCACGGATAGCGAAACGCAGACCCTCCTCGCAAGCGATGGGGGTGATCAGCTCAACGGTCATGTCAACGTTGTCACCGGGACGGCACATCTCAACGCCCTCGGGCAGCTCGATGTTACCGGTAACGTCGGTGGTTCTGAAGTAGAACTGAGGTCTGTAACCAGCGAAGAAGGGCTTCTTACGGCCGCCTTCCTTCTCAGTCAGAACGTAAACCTGGCCAACGAACTTGGTGTGAGGATGAACGGAACCGGGCTTAGCCAGAACCTGTCCTCTTTCGATCTCCTCCTTAGCAACACCGCGGAGCAGAGCACCGATGTTGTCGCCTGCCTCTGCCTGGGGCAGCAGCTTGTGGAACATCTCGACACCGGTAACGGTGGTGGTCTTCTTCTCGTCGGACAGACCAACGATCTCAACTACGTCGGAAACCTTAACGGTACCACGCTCAACACGGCCGGTAGCAACGGTTCCGCGTCCGGAGATGGAGAAGACGTCCTCGACGGGCATCAGGAATGCAAGGTCAGCCTGACGCTCGGGAGTGGGGATATACTCGTCAACGGCAGCCATCAGCTCGAGAATGGGAGCATACTCGGGAGCGGAGGTGTCGGTGTTAGCGGACTCGAGAGCATCACGAGCAGAGCCGCGGATGATCGGGAGATCGTCGCCGGGGAAATCGTAGGAAGAGAGCAGATCGCGGATCTCCATCTCAACGAGATCGAGCAGCTCCTCGTCGTCAACGAGGTCGGTCTTGTTCATGAAGACAACGATTGCGGGAACGCCAACCTGACGAGCGAGCAGAACGTGCTCGCGGGTCTGCTGGAGAGGACCGTCGGTACCTGCAACGACGAGGATTGCGCCGTCCATCTGAGCAGCACCGGTGATCATGTTCTTAACGTAGTCAGCGTGGCCGGGGCAGTCAACGTGTGCATAGTGACGAGTATCTGTCTGGTATTCAACGTGTCTTGTGTTGATTGTGATACCTCTTGCTCTTTCTTCGGGAGCGTTGTCGATCTGGTCGTAAGCCATAAATTCTGCTCCGTTACCAAGAGAAAGGTACTTGGTAATAGCAGCGGTAAGAGTGGTCTTACC
>JAFNVK010000179.1 GCA_017379815.1 Clostridia bacterium | reverse complement strand
GGCGCCAAGGCCGACCACGCCAAGCGTCTTGCCGGCAAGCTCGGTGCCTGCAAAGGCGGACTTGCCCTTCTCCACCTGCTTGGCCACGTCTGCCGTGCCGCGCAGGCTCTTTGCCCACTCAATACCGCCGACTACGTCACGCGCGGCCAGAAGAAGCGCGCAGATGGCCAGCTCCTTGACGCCGTTTGCATTGGCGCCGGGGGTATTGAAGACCACGATGCCCGCCTCGCTGCAGCGCTCGATCGGAATGTTATTCACTCCCGCGCCTGCACGTGCGATTGCCTTGAGGGACTCACCAAAGGTCATGTCGTGCATAGCGGCCGAGCGCACCAGAATGCCATCAGGGTCGGCAATGCTCTCCCCTACGGTGTAGCCCTCGCCAAGCTCGGCAAGGCCAACGGCGGCGATCTTGTTTAACAGTTGAATATTCATGATACGGTTTCCTCTCTTTTCCCTTGGAAATGCTGTAGTTTACAAATGGATAACGAAGGCTCGCTTCCGCCGTCAGACGCGGATCAGCTCTACGCGTCCCGATTCGGGAACGTCCAGGGCAACGAGCGTCTTCTCGGCAAGCGTACCCGTGGACAGGATCTCGCCCATGCAGTCAAGAATGGTGTACGCATAGCGAGCGTCCTCGGGCAGCTCGAGCAGAACGCCCGCCTCTCCGCCTCCGTTGACCACGGCAACGCGTCCGTAGGCCTTCTTCAGCGTTACGGGCGTGCGCAGGTAGGCAACGACCACGAGGGCGTCGTCCTTCTCGGCCTCCACCAGCGAGAACTGCATCTCGGGATGGTAGGCGCGAAGCTCACCGTCAAGCAGCAGCTCGCGGTTGGCATTCCAGAAGTCCATGTAGTTGCGGAGCATCCGCATATGCGTCTCGGGAATCTCCGCAAGACGCACCGAGATCTGCAGAACCGAGAACAGGCTGGCAATGATCTGCTTTGCCGCGGCCTCGGGGCTATCCTCGTAATGCCACATCAGCATATCCGAATGCACGGCCGACTCGCCGAGCAGATAGCGGAGCTGGATCGTGTTGACGCGGTTCATGATGGCATCCGCAGGGCAATCGCCAACGCGGAACATATTGCCGTACTTGCGGATCACGGGGCCAACGTAGAACTGGCGGAACTCGATCAGCACGTCGGGATTGATGGCGCGAAGCTCGCGCGTGACCTCCTCCAGGAGCGTGTCGATTGCCTCGTTGAGCGTGGGAATGTCCCAACGGGGATCGCTCTTGGGCGTTTCCGGACGAGCACGGATGGCATCGATGAAATCCAGCTTGAAGCCGTCAAGACCCCAATCCAGCATGGCGTTGCGGTAGGTGTCCACCAGGTAGCGGCGCACCTCGGGGAAACGGGGATCCAGCGCCATCCAGGAGCGCTCGCCCGCCCCCGACGTATACAGCTGCATATCCTTGAATCTCTCGTAGTTCTCGGACATTCTGCCCACGTAGGGCACGGAATACCAGAGAATAAACTTCATGCCGATGGCGTGCACGTCATCGACGAATTTTTTCATATCGGGGATCTTTGCGGGCGTGGGACGCCAGTCACCGCAATAGGCATAGCCGCGCGTTCCGTCGTCGGTCTGCCAGCCGTCGTCCACGATGATGGACTCCATGCCCATCTCCTTGGCCAGGCGGCACTCGCTCAAAAGCTCCTCGGGGATCGTGCGCTGATGATAGGAATACCACGTGGAATACATCGCGCGCTTGGCGGCCTCGGGAATGTAGGCGCAGGGATAGCCGCACGCCTCGCGCCACCACTTCTCCATGCGCTTGAGCGTCTCGTAGTAGGGCTCGTCGGTGGTGTCCACGCGGAGCGTGACCGAATACTCCTGCAGGACCTCACGCGGCGTCTCGGTAAAGAGCTGCAGCTCGCACATCATATCGCCCCGTTCCTCATTCATGCCCGTCTGCAGCTTGGAGGCCACGGAGGCATCCGAGAGGGCAAGAGCAACGCGGTTATATCCGCTCTGCGAGAAGACCAGATGCACGGGGGCATTATAAGCCAAGCGGGAATTGGTGGTCTGCTTACTCCACTCCACACGCAGGGGGATCACGTTATACCCAAAGGTGGTCGACCAGGTAGCATACATATCCTTGGCCGGCATGCCCCACCCAATGCTGAAGCTGTGCGGCTCCTGCGGCTCGGGGAAGCGGATGTTGACCGTCAGCTCCAGGATCGAATCGGTGATCTGCTTGCGGGAAAGCTCGATCAGGGCCTCCTCACTGCGGGTCGTGATGCGGTATTGCGTTCCGTCAAGCATGATTCGCTTGTCCATGTTTTTCTCCTGTCTTTCTGCATTCTGCTGCGGCGCGCCGAATGCGGCGCACCCCTCATCAAGTGTCAGTTCTTGGGGTTCTTCTCGGCAAAGTCCTTCATGAAGGCAACCAGTGCCTCAACGCCCTCGTAGGGCATAGCGTTGTAGATGGAGGCTCTCATGCCGCCGACCGAGCGGTGACCCTTGAGGTTCTTAAGGCCTGCCTTGCCTGCCTCGGAGGCAAACTTCTTATCCAGATCGGCATTGCCCGTGACGAAGGTGACGTTCATCATCGAGCGGCTCTCCTTCTTGACGGGGGCAATATAGTAGTCCTGAGAATCCAGATAATCGTAAAGGAGCGCAGCCTTCTTCTCGTTCATCTCCTTCATCACGTCCAGACCGCCCAGCGAGAGGATCCACTCGTAGACCAGCTTTGCCATGTAGATGGTGTAGCAAGGAGGCGTGTTATACATCGAGCCGTTCTCGGCCATGGTCTTCCACTCGAGCATGGTGGGCATCTTCTCCTCGGCGTAGTCCAGAAGGTCCTCACGCACGATCACCAGTGTCAGTCCGGCAGGAGCCATGTTCTTCTGCGCGCCG
>JAFNVK010000178.1 GCA_017379815.1 Clostridia bacterium | reverse complement strand
GAGGAGGGTGGCGAATGGACGCTTTCCCCCGGGGAGGGCTATTTCGTCACGCGCAACCAGTCCTCCGTCATCGCCTTCCGCCTGCCCAAGGAGGAAGCTACCGGCAAGATGATCGCGGCGAGCCACACCGACTCCCCGATGTTCAAGCTGAAAAACACGTATCTTGCCCCCGCCTTTGGCGAGTATCTTCGCTTGAATACCGAGGTCTACGGCGGAACGATCCTTTCCTCCTGGATGGACCGTCCCTTGACCATCGCCGGCCGCGTGATCCTTGAGCAAGACGGCGTTTTTACGGCCAAGACCGTGTACGTTGACCGCGATCTGCTCCTGATCCCCAACGTGGCCATCCATTGCAACCGCACCGTTAACTCGGGCTATGCGTTTAATCCTGCAGTCGATATGCTCCCGCTTCTTGCGCAGGAGAACGGCAAGGCCGATACGGTGAAGGCGATCCTGGCAAAGGAGCTTGGGTGCTGTGAGGAGGAGATCTGCGGCATGGATCTCTATGTGGTCTGCCGCACGCCTGCAAGCGTTTGGGGTGCATCCAACGAATTTTTCTCCGCTCCCCGCATCGACAATCTCATGTGCGCCTACGGCTCGCTCTGCGGCTTCCTTGAGGGAAAGAACGAGCACGCCGTAACCGTTTATTACTCCGCCGACAACGAGGAGACGGGAAGCTCCACCAAGCAGGGAGCAGGCTCGGTCTTCCTTTCGGATACGCTGGATCGCATCGCGGCTTCGCTCGGCAAGGATAAGCGCAGACTCCTGGCAAGCTCTATGATGGTCTCGGCTGACAACGGACACGCCAAGCATCCCAATCATCCCGAGCTTTCGGACGCGCAGAATTCCCCCAAGCTCAACGGCGGTGTAGTGATCAAATCCAACGCTGCACAGAAATACACCACCGACGGCGTATCCGCCGCACTCTTCGGAGCGATCTGCCGCCGGGCAGACGTTCCCGTACAGTACTTTGCCAACCGCAGTGATATGCCCGGAGGCTCCACCCTCGGCAGCATCTCCAACACGCTCGTTCCGCTCATCACCGTGGATATCGGCATGGCACAGCTCGCAATGCATTCCTCCTACGAGACCGCCGGAAGCATGGACGTCTCCTATCTGATCCGGGCCATGAAGGCCTTTTACGAAAGCCGTCTTGAGGCAAAGGGCAACGGCACCTACGCACTGTGCGGAAAGGAACGGTAACTACCGATGTATAAGATTGGATTCGATAACGAAAAATACATCTCGATGCAATCCGAGCATATCCGAAACCGCATCGACCAGTTTGGCGGCAAGCTCTATCTCGAGTTTGGCGGCAAGCTCTTTGACGATTACCACGCCGCACGCGTGCTTCCGGGCTTTGCACCGGACAGCAAGATCCGTATGCTCATTCAGCTCAAGGAGCAGGCAGAGATCGTCATTGCCATCAACGCAAACGATATTGAAAAGAACAAGGTGCGCGGCGATCTCGGCATCACCTACGATCTCGACACGCTTCGCCTGATCGACGCCTTCCGCAGCTTTGGCCTTTACGTGGGAAGCGTGGTGCTGACCCGTTGGCAGGATCAGCCTGCGGCCATCAAATTCCAGAAGCGTCTGGAGTCGCTCGGTCTGCGCGTGTACCGTCACTATTCCATTCCCGGATACCCCTCGGACATTGACCGCATCGTCAGCGACGAGGGCTACGGCATCAACGATTATATCGAAACCTCGCGCTCGCTCGTCATCGTCACGGCTCCCGGTCCCGGAAGCGGAAAAATGGCCACCTGCATGAGCCAGCTTTATCATGACCATAAGCGGGGAATTCAATCGGGATACGCCAAGTTTGAAACCTTCCCGATCTGGAATCTTCCTCTGAAGCATCCCGTCAACGTGGCCTATGAGGCCGCAACGGCGGATCTGAATGACATGAACATGATCGACCCCTTCCATCTGGAGGCCTACGGCGTGACCACGGTCAACTATAACCGCGACGTAGAGATCTTCCCGGTGGTCAACGCCATGTTCCGCAAGATCAGCGGAGCCTCCCCCTACAAGTCTCCCACCGACATGGGCGTCAACATGGCAGGGAACTGCATCATTGACGACGAGGCGGTACGCTACGCCGCAAACATGGAGATCGTGCGTCGCTATTATCAAGCCCTGAGCAATCAGCGCAAAAACGGTGAGGATTCGCACAGCTCGGATAAGCTGAAGCTGATCATGCAATCCGCAGGCATCGACGTGGAATACCGCAAGGTTGCCGTTGCCGCTCTCCAAAAATCCGATTCTACCGGCGGAAAGCCCGCGGTTGCCATTGAGCTTGCCGACGGCAGAACCGTGACGGGGAAGACCTCTCGTCTGCTTGGCGCGGCCTCTGCCGCACTGCTCAACGCGTTGAAGGTCATGGCTGAGATCGACGATCGGATCGACTTGATCTCGCCCGAGATCCTTGAGCCCATCACCAATCTCAAGGTCAAAACGCTCGGCAGCTCCAACCCTCGCCTGCATCCGAACGAGATCCTGATCGCACTGGCGATTTGCGCCGTCAACGATCCCGTTGCCGCAAAGGCGCAGGAGCAGCTGTCCAATCTGCGCAACTGCGAGATGCATTCCTCCGTGATCCTTTCCGGATCGGATGAGCATACGCTGAAAAAGCTTGGTCTCCGCTTGACCTGCGAGCCGCAGTACGAAAGCAAGCGCCTGTATCACGGATATTGATATCCGTCTTCCACAGAAAGTGAGGTGAGCCCTATGGGCACTCTGTTTGATTACGTCAATTGGAGAGGAGACCTGTCCTTTTCCGAAGCGCCGTTCAACGACGTGGACAATCTGATCTTTTCCTTACTTTCCTATCTGGACTTTTCCGGGATCGTGCCCGGGGATCATTCCGGCGCCGCCATTCCCATCAAGGCGGCTGCCAATTCCTTTCTCTCCAAAAACCCCGACCTGCGAAAATTCTCCATGGGGTTGATCGTTCCAAAGGAGATTATCCTGCTTTGTCGGGCTGTCAAGGACACGAGACGCTTTGCCAACGTGGAAATGCGTGCCTTCGTGAACACCATCGACACCGAGCGCGAGATGCAGTTTTCTGCCATCACCTTCTTTCCCGGTGACGGCTCAATGCTTGTGACCTATCGCGGAACGGATGACACGACCGTTGGCTGGAAGGAAAATTTCAATATGAGCTATCTTCCCGTTGTTCCCGCACAGCTGGAAGCAGCAAGCTACCTCAACCGTGCCGCCAAGGCTTTCCCGGACCTCCCGATCTACGTCAACGGACATAGCAAGGGAGGAAACCTCGCCGTTTATGCGGCCGTGCATTGTGCCAAGGAGGTAAGGCCGCGCATTCGACGCGTCTGGAACAACGATGGCCCCGGGTTTAAGAAGGATCTGCTTTCCTCGCCCGAATATTTGCAAATGCGCCCCAACATCCAAACCCTCCTGCCGGAATCCTCCGTGGTCGGCATGCTGCTCAAGCATGAGGAAAACTACACCGTCGTCAAGAGCAAGCAGACCGGACTTCTGCAGCACAACGGCCTGAACTGGGAGGTGATGGGGAATTCCTTCATCCATCTCAAAACCGTCACACAGGAAAGCCGTCAGCTCGACCGTGATCTCAACGAGTGGATCTCGATGATGACCCCGGAGCAATGCGAGCAGTTTACCGATTCGCTCTACAAGATCCTCTCCTCAGACAACGCGCTGACGTTGAGTGATCTTGCGTCGGCCAACAACAAATGGGTAAAGCGCAGTCAGAATCTGGACCCCCTCGTGCATAAGACCATCCGCAAGACGCTTTCCTGCTTGATGAACGTCAGTCTGAAAAACCGTCTTGGCGGAGTACTCTCTCCAAAGAATGGGGAAGGGGTCACACCGTCCAAGCCGACCGAAAAGAATCCTTAATCGCAAAAAAGCGATCTCACCGCAGTGAGATCGCTTTTGCATTAGCACGTTATCGGTTCTGCCGCATGATCTCAAAGGCCATGACGGCGGCGGCAGAGGCCGCAGACAGAGAACCGCGAAAATCCCTTCCGTAGTCGATGCGAACAACGTCGTCGGCAAGCTCGAGGAGCGTGCGTGAAATCCCGCGCTTTTCGCCCCCGATCACCAGGAGAATGGGATAGGGAAAGCTTCCGTCAAAGAGAGAGACCGAGTCGCGGATACCCGCGCAGAGAATGCGATAGCCGCGCTCACGAAAGAGCCTTACCGCCTCCTCGGGCTCTGCCGTAAAGAGGGGCATACGCTCGGATGTTCCTGCCGAGGCTCTGGCAACCACGCCTGCGGCACTCATCCAATTGCGCTCAGGAAGGATCACACCGTCCACACCCGCAAGATAGAGTGAGCGGATCGCGTAGCCGAAATTATAGGGATCCTCCACGCCCTCCAGATACAGGTAAAAGCCCTTATCGGCGATCGCCGAGGACGTAAGTGAGGGAAGGGGACGGTCGGTGCAAAAGGCAAGAATGCCGCCGTGGCTCTTTCCGATGGCCATTGATTCGATCTCCTGCATCGGCACAAATTCTACGGTAAAGCCTCTCTCGCGTGCTTTCGCCTGCAAAAAAGCAATCTCCCGAGCCTTGGCTTTCCGTTTTTCCTCGGCGACCCAAACGCGCTCGATGCGCCGCGGAT
>JAFNVK010000022.1 GCA_017379815.1 Clostridia bacterium | reverse complement strand
GATGTTCGCACTTCCTTCTGTGGGTAGCCATATCTTTTTTCGGGGAGTTTTTGAGGGGCGTGGGGGACTTTTTCCAAAAAGTCCCCCACAAAAAAACCACGCCCTTTTTTTCTTTTCTCACCATCCGCCAACACCCCGTAGGGCGAGGCTTCGAAGAAGTCTATAAGCGAGAGAGGCACAAACCGAAATCTGCACCGCAGAAACGGCGAACGAAAACTCCCCTCCACTACACAAAAAAAGGAAGCACGTTGTTCGCACTTCCTTCCATGGGTAGCCATATTTTTGTTTGGGGAGTTTTGGGGGAGCTCGAGGGGTCTTTTTCAAAAGACCCCTCGAATCAATCCCGCGCCTTATTTCTTCAATGCGATAGCAGCTTTTGCTTTTTCAACAATAGCGGAGGGGGTCAGGCCGTAGGCCTCGAGAAGGGCGGGAACCGTGCCGGAGTGTCCGTAGGTATCCTTGACGCCAACGCGAAGGACGGGCACGGGGCAGCTTTCGCCAACGGCTTCGGCAACCGCCGAGCCAAGTCCGCCAATGACGTTATGCTCCTCGGCGGTAACGATCGCGCCGGTTTCGGCGGCCGCTTTTTCGAGGATCGCTTTATCAATGGGCTTGATGGTGTGAATGTTGATCACGCGTGCGGAAATCCCTTCGGCGGCAAGCAGCTCTTTGGCCTCCAGCGCCATGGCGACCATGATGCCCGTAGCCACGAGGGTCACGTCGGAGCCGTCGGCCAGGAGCACGCCCTTGCCAAGCTCGAACGTGTAGTCGGCGTTATCGTTGATCACCGGAACGGCGTAGCGGCCGAAGCGGAGATAGAAGGGTCCGTCCGCGTTCAGCGCGGCCTCCACGGCGGCTTTCGCCTCCACGGCGTCGGAGGGGTTGACCACGGTCATGCCCGGAATGGTGCGCATGAGCGCCAGATCCTCGTTGCACTGGTGCGTGGCGCCGTCCTCACCAACGGTGATGCCTGCGTGCGTTGCACCGATCTTGACGTTGAGGTGGGGGTATCCGATGGAGTTGCGCACCTGCTCAAAGGCTCTGCCTGCGGCGAACATGGCAAAGGTGGAGGCAAACACGGTCTTGCCCGTGGTTGCGATTCCTGCGGCCACGCTCATCATATTGCCCTCGGCGATGCCGCAATCAAAGAAGCGGTCGGGGTATGCCTTTTTGAACTTTACGGTCTTGGTCGCCTCGGCGAGGTCGGCGTCCATCACGACGAAATCGTATTTTTCGGCCAGCTCCACCAGAGCCGCGCCGTAGCTTTCTCTTGTTGCGATCTTATCTGCCACTGTTCCGTCCTCCTTATGCATTCAGCTCGGCCAGAGCGGCGGCGTACTGCTCGTCGTTCGGTGCCGATCCGTGCCAGTTGACCTTGTTCTCCATAAAGGAAACGCCCTTGCCCTTGACCGTCTTGGCGATGATGGCGGTGGGCTTGCCCTTAACCGTCTTGGCCTCGTCGAAGGCGGCCTTGATGGCGTCAAAATCGTGACCGTCGATCGAAATGACGTGGAAGCCGAAGGCCTCGAGCTTCTTGTCGTGGGGCGTGGGGTTCATGACCTCCTCCACGCTGCCGTCGATCTGCAGACCGTTCCAGTCCACGATCACGCAAAGGTTATCCAGCTTGTAGTGCGAAGCAAGCATGGAGGCCTCCCAGACCTGGCCCTCCTCGCTCTCGCCGTCGCCCACCACGGTATACACGCGGTAGTCCTTGCCGTCGATCTTTGCGGCCAGAGCCATGCCTGCGGCGGCACTGATGCCAAGACCGAGCGAGCCGGTGGACATATCCACACCGGGCGTGAGCGTCATGTCGGGGTGACCCTGCAGGCGCGAGCCCAGCTTGCGCAGGGTGGTCAGCTCCTCTGTGGGGAAGAAACCGCGGTTTGCCAGCGTGGCGTAAAGCGCGGGCGCGCAGTGCCCTTTGGAGAGAACGAAGCGGTCGCGCTCCTCCATGCGGGGGTTCTGCGGGTCAACGTGCATTTCCTCAAAGTAAAGATACGCGAGAATATCCGCGATCGAAAGAGAGCCGCCCGGATGTCCGGATCTTGCGGCGTGCGTACCCTCGATAATGCCCACGCGGATCTTGCGCGCGGCCTCGCGAAGGGCATCCAATTTGATCTGTTCCATATCGTCCTCCAGTTAGGTTTTCTTCGGTTAACATTATACAACACATTTATCCCCTTGTCAAGAGAAACCTATTCCCGCGCGCGGCAATCACTCCTCTGTTTTGCCTGTATCCGCCGAGTCCTCATGAGATTCCTCTGCGGTCTCCTTCACGGCATTGGCATTCTTATGCTTGTTATTCCCGTCGATCGCCTCAGCGATGGGATAAAACACGGGAATGCTGAAAAACAGAATCCAACACGGATGCCAAAGCCCCCACTGCATACCAATCAAGCAGTAAACGAAGGTGATAAACACGGGAAAGGCAAAGGAGGAAACCCGCCTCGTCCGGAAGCAAGCAAGCACCGAATTAAAAACGGGGACCAGGAGGTACACCGTCCATGCCACGCTCCAACCGTCAAACAAAAAGCCCCAGAGCAAAAACACGGCGGTAAGAAGGATTGGACCGGGGATTGCGTAGAGCACGCGCAGAAGCTGTTTCTGCTTCTCCGTGGTCGCGTTGTCAAAGGAATCCTCGTCGTCATCTTCCTCATCATCATCTTCCTCCTCATCATTTTCCTCACCGTCATCTCCGCCGCAAAGCGCTTTTGCAGGGCCGTTCGTCTCATTGCTCTGCGCGCACGCCTCCGGCGCGGCGGGGACGTTGTCCACCAGCTCATCTAAGGAGATCGCAAACAGCTTGGCTATCATGATCAGATTTTCGGTGTCGGGCAAGGATTCGTCACACTCCCATTTGGAGATTGCCTGGCGGGAAACGCCAAGCCGATCGG
>JAFNVK010000177.1 GCA_017379815.1 Clostridia bacterium | reverse complement strand
CTTTGGCAACATTGGCCGACAGGTGGGAAGCGTTGCACGCGCGCTTGGATGCCGCGTGCTGGTCAATAAGCGCACGCCCGTGGACGGCTGGGAGTGTGTCTCTCTGGAGGAGCTTTGCCGCGAGTCGGATATTCTCTCCATTCATACGCCGCTCAACGACTCCACGCGCGATCTCATTGACCGCGCCCATATTGCGATGATGAAGCCGAATGCTATCGTCATCAACGTAGCACGCGGAGCGGTAACCGACGAGCAGGCACTGGCGGACGCCCTCCTTGAGGGGAGACTTGGCGGCCTTGGCGTGGACGTTTACAGTGCCGAGCCGATGAGCGCAGAGCATCCCTTTTATCCGATCCGTCAGCAGGAGAACGTCTGCTTCACGCCGCACATGGCCTGGGGCGCTTATGAAACGCGCGTGCGCCTGCTTGGAGAAATGGCCGAAAACATTCGCTCCTTCCTTTCGGGCGGAACGCGCAACCGCGTGGATCTTAAGTAAAGCAAAAAGGATGCCGATGGCGTATGCCAGGGCATCCTTTTGTGTTTTGCTTCAGAAAAAGAGCGGAAAGGAAAACAGCAGCTCGCGGAGATTCGAGTAGATGGGAAAGAAAGCGGTGAGGGGAAGCGGATTTTTGCCTTTTCCGCACTCCAGCGTGAAGGAGGGAAGTCCCTGCTTTTGGATGCACCAATCGGTCAGTCCCCCAAAGGCCGCGCTCCCGCTTGCCTCGGCAAGGCGGTAGCCCGAGAGCAGGGACATCTTTCGCGCCACGTTCCGCGAGATGGGCGGAGCCTTTCCCTCGCTGCGATAATAGATCTCCTCGCCCTGCGTATGTAGGGTCAGAACCGCACGCAGATCCTTTTGGAAGCGGATAAAGCTGCACAGATAGGCCACCTCGGGCTCGGATTCGGGCGCTTCACCGCTGTATTTGCTCGGTGCACCGCCGTAGATGCCGTTTTCCATTTCCATCTGCTTGTAGGCCGAAAAGCCTGCGTCGTAATTGTGGTTGAGATCAACGCCGCGGGCATTCGCCTGCCAGGAGGAGAAGGATCTGCTTCCGCCGTTCATCGTCAAAAGGCGTTGATAGAGGGGATTTTCCGGATCAACGCCGTGCAGCTGATACTCTACGCCGTCCGGGTTGAGCATGGGCAGGACGTAGAGGGTGTGGCTTTCCCAGAAGCGATCGGGGCAAAGATTGTAGACGGCTTTTCCGTTTTGCTTAGCCAGAAGAAGATCCTCGCAAAAGCGCAAAAGGATCGTGGTCGTCATCCATTCCATACCGTGGTGCGTGCCCACGTAGAGGATCTTCCTCGGTCCTGCTCCGAACGTAAGAAGGGGGATCTCCCGACCGAGAATGCTGCATCCCAGCGTGCCGATCCCAACGTCGGGATAGATCTCGGCAAAGGCCGAGAGCGTTCGCATCAGCTCGGCATGATCCATAGGTGACCTCTCACTCAGGCATTTTGCGTGACGTTCTTCCATTGATCTATTGTCTCCTTTCCGCGTTTTTGCGGTGTTTGTATCACCTTATGCGAAGAAAGCGAAATAATTTACAAATTCCACTGGAATATCCCCGAAAATATGGTATAATAAGAGGGACTTACGGAACGAACAAAAGGAGGAGCCCTTAGATGAAGGATTCCGCTATTCTGCTTTTTTATCGGGGACGAAGAAAAAGGATCACGCTGGAATACGCGATCCTGATCTTTTCCATTTCGATCCTTTACTCTCTGGTCCTGACGCCCCTGCAGAGCTGGGCGTACAATGACGTCCTGATTCGGGATATGGGGCTTTCGATCCTCTTTGATACGCTTCTTGACGTCTTAAACTATCTCTTTTTTTGGGTGAGCTTTGCCTATTTTCTTTGGATGACGGCGCGCTTTTCCTTGCGCGAGTGCCGCGTGCCGATCCTCGTCTGCCTTGGCGCGATCCTGTTCCGCTACGGTGCGGCTCTGCTTGCAGGATATCTGCTCAACGGCTTTCCGCTTTGGGCAAGCTTTCTGGAGGATACGCTCCCGTATCTTGCCATCGATATTTTGCTTGACGCCGCCATCCTTGGCATCGGTCTCCTGTTGATCTGCTTTCTCTTTGATCTCCCAACGGCCGCCCGTCGGCACGGAGATCGCTCGCTTCACACGCCGCTTTCGGCGTATTTGCCCTTCAACGGACTTTTCGCTCCGCAAAATCCACTCTGGCGGATCGCCCTCATCGTTTCGGCTCTGCCGTCTCTCTCACAGATCCTGTACCGTCTGATCTACGATATCTTCTTTTACGGTGCCCCTCGAAGCTGGATCGATCTGCTCTGGATATTGGTCTATTATCTTGGGGATCTGCTGACGATCTTCGTTGGCTTCCTCGTCACGCTTCTCCTGCTCAATCGCGCTTATCTGCGTGAGGAGAAGGCATTTCTCGACTATTCGGCCGCCTGACCGACACGCCTTTGCGCAGAAGCAGGATCAAAAAGGGAAGGCTGAGCAGGAAGGTCAACAGATCCGCTACGGGCTGGGCGTAGATAAAGCTTGCCCGACCGAAGCGCGCGGGGATCCACGCAAGAAGCGGCAGCAGAAAGATCCCTTGCCGCGCGCCCGCCAGGAGCAGAGACCTACCGTTTTTGCCCACGGCTTGCAGGGCGAGCGTCGTGCAGGTGATGACCCCGTGCAGGACGAAGACCAGTGCCTGCGCGCGCAGAGCCCTCGTGCCAACGGCGATCGCCGCAGCGTCGGCGTGAAAAAGCGAAAGGATCTCCTGTGTGAAGAGAAGCAGG
>JAFNVK010000176.1 GCA_017379815.1 Clostridia bacterium | reverse complement strand
AGTTCACGGGTGACGGCTTTGCCACCGAGGTGGTGGGTGAGGTCACCTATTCCGTCAAGGGCAACGTCCTGACCGTCTGCATCCCCAAGACCATGCTGGGTATTCCCGCCGAGGAGCTGAATTTCGAGTTCGGCTTCAAGTGGACGGATAACACCCTGGAGGACGGCGACATCATGCAGTGGTACCTCAACGGTGACGTGGCTCCCGTTGGCCGCTTCAACTTCTGCTACACCACCACCGGCTCCGCCGCCTATGAGGAGAACGCCGCAAATCTGGGTAACTCCTTCATCGACTTCACCGATGCCGCCAAGGCTGAGGAGATCAAGACCTGGATGCTGGGCTCCACCGAGGGCATGAAGTACGAGTTCACCGCCGACGGCCTGGTGCTGACGGGTGAGACTAATTCCGCCGAGTTCGTCATTGATTTCTCCAAGGCATCGCCTCAGGTGGTGCTGGATCGCTACGATACCATCGTGGTCACCTACAAGGTCACCGACGGCTCTACCGCCAAGATGCGCGTGGGTCTCGGTGCCGCCGGTACGCCTCTCCAGGCAGGCCGCGCCAGAAACCTTACCCTTGTGACCGACGGCGAGGTCCACACCGACAGCGTGTCGCTGAAGGAGCTGCGTACCATGAAGGGCTACGCCGCCGAGCTGGGTCTCTACTTCGAGAAGAACGCCGGAAAGGGTAAGTCCGTTGTGATCCAGTCCATTCAGTTCGTCTCCTCCGAGGCAGCTGAATGAACCCCTCCGAGGAAGCTCGGACACAAGTAAACCATGCGGGAGAGGGCCGAAATCGGCTCTCTCCCCGTAGAATTTTTCATCAACCATCAAAATTTCACCGCCCTCTCCCATTTGAGTCGGCGGAGACACCGAATCAGCCGTAGCTGATGGTGTCGGAAAGGAAAAAGTATTATGAACCAGAAGCCCAAGTATTACGTCACCACCGCCATCGCCTACGCCTCCAAGAAGCCCCACTTCGGCAACACCTACGAGGCCATCATGACCGACGCCATCGCCCGCTACAAGAGAGAGATGGGCTACGACGTCTACTTCTGCACCGGTACCGACGAGCACGGTCAGAAGATCGAGGATCTGGCCGTCGCCGCCGGCATCACCCCCAAGGCCTACGTGGACAACGTGGCCGGGGAGATCAAGAATCTGTGGGATAAGATGAACGTCTCCTACGACTACTTCGTCCGCACCACCGACGACTACCATGAGGCCGCCGTGCAGAAGATGTTCAAGAAGTTCTTCGACCAGGGCGATATCTATAAGAGCCGCTACGAGGGCTGGTACTGCGTGCCCTGCGAGTCCTTCTTCACCGACACGCAGGCGGCAGAGGGCAAGTGCCCCGATTGCGGGCGCGAGGTCCGGCGCGCAAGCGAGGAGGCCTACTTCTTCAACATGAAGAAATACGCAGACCGTCTGATGGAGTATATCGACACGCATCCCGGCTTTATCGAGCCCGAGAGCCGCAAGAAGGAGATCGTCAACAACTTCCTCAAGGCAGGCCTGCAGGATCTTTGCGTATCCCGTACCTCCTTCACCTGGGGTATTCCCGTGGAGATCGATCCCAAGCACGTGACCTACGTCTGGCTTGACGCGCTGACCAACTATATCACTGCCATCGGCTACGATCCCGACAAGAGCTTTGCGGAGCAGAGCGAGAAGTTCAAGAAGTATTGGCCTGCCGACGTGCACATCATCGGCAAGGACATCATTCGCTTCCACACCATCTACTGGCCCATCTTCCTCATGGCTCTGGATCTGCCTCTGCCCAAGAAGGTGTTCGCACATCCGTGGTTCAACTTTGGCATGGACAAGATGTCCAAGTCGCGCGGAAACGTGATCTACGCCGACAAGCTGGCAGAGCACTTTGGCGTTGATGGCGTACGCTACTACGCGCTCTCCGAGATGCCCTACGCCAACGACGGCTCCATTACCTACGAAAACGTCATCAAGCGCTTCAACACCGACCTGGTCAACAACCTTGGCAACCTGGTCAAGAGAACGCTGGATATGGAAAAGAAGTACTTTGGCAAGATCGTTCCCGCACCCGCCGCGGAGGAGGGAACCGACGCCGAGCTGAAGGCCGCCTGCAAGAAGGCGTTTGACACGCTCGTTTCCTGCATGGACGACTACCGCGTGGCCGACGCGCTGGAGGGCATCTTTGAGATGCTGAGCCGCGCCAACAAGTATATCGACGAGACTACTCCCTGGACGCTGGCAAAGGACGAGGCCAACCGAGCACGCCTCGGCACGGTCCTTTACAACCTGATGGAGGCTATCCGTCAGGGTGCCGTTATGCTGGCCCCCTTCATTCCCGCAACGGCCAAGGAGATCCTGGACGAGCTGAACACCGACCGCCGCGATTTTGCGTCTCTTGCTACCTTCGACGGCATGGTCGCCGGAAACGAGGTCTGCGACTCCAAGGTGCTCTTTGCCCGCATTGACGAGGAGAAGAAGCTTGCCGAGTTTGAGGCTGAGCGACAGGCTCTGATCGCCGCCGCCGAGGCCGAGGCAAAGGCCAACGCTCCCGTGGAGAAGCCCGAGGGCTGTGCCTTGATCGGCATTGAGGACTTTATGAACGTGGAGCTTCGCACCGCGAAGATCCTTGCCTGCGAGAAGGTGCCCAAGGCCAAGAAGCTGCTCAAGCTGCAGATCGATCTGGGATATGAGCAGAGGCAGGTGGTCTCGGGTATTGCCAAGTGGTATGCTCCCGAGGAGCTGATCGGCAAAAAGATCATCGTGGTGGCAAACCTCAAACCCGCCACGCTGTGCGGCATTGAGTCCAACGGTATGATCCTTGCCTCGGGTGAGGAGACCGTGCGCGTGGTCTTCCTCTCTGAGGATACGCCTCTGGGCGAGAGAGTGCGCTAATGCCTCTCGGATAAACGCGCAGACCTTACATTCGCTCAATCAAGGGAGCGCTTTTCGGGAAAAGATCCTGCGGAGCGCTCCCTTTATTTCAGGAGAAAAACAGATGAACGGAATTTTCGATACCCACGCCCATTATTTTGACCGCCGCTTCGAGCGGGAGGCCGAGGGGGGAGCAGAGGCGATCCTGTCGGCGATCCTTCCCGAGCCCGTGTCTCTCATTCTCAACGTCGGCACAAATCCCGAGACCTCGCGTCTGTGCATCGAGCAGGCGGCGCGGTACGAGGGAATGTACGCTGCCGTTGGCATTCACCCGGAGGATTCCCATTGGATCCAAGACCCCGACGAGGCTCTTGGCGCGCTTCGGCGTATGCTGGGAGACGCCGTCTCCCGAAAGCGGGATAAGATCCTGGCGCTTGGCGAGATCGGCTTGGATTACCACTACGAAAACTACGGCGAGATCGCGCTTGACCGCGAGAAGGAGGCCTATTTCTTCGAGGCACAGATGCGTCTTGCCGAGGAGCTTGGACTCCCCGTGATCATTCACGACCGCGAGGCGCATGGGGATTGCTTTGAGACGGTGCTGCGCCATCCGGGCGTCCGCGGCGTCTTTCACAGCTACAGCGGAAGCGCGGAGATGGCACGCGAGCTGACGAGGAGGGGTTGGTATATCTCCTTTTCGGGTACGCTGACCTTCAAGAATGCAAGACGCGTGCGCGAGGCAGCACTTGCCGTTCCGCGCGACCGCCTGCTCGTGGAGACCGACGCTCCCTATCTTGCGCCCCACCCGATGCGGGGGAAGCTCAACCATTCCGGGCTCTTGGTCCATACGCTTTCCACCCTTGCCGAGCTTTGGGAATGCACTCCGGAGGAGGCCGCGGCAATCACCGCTCAAAACGGCAAAAACCTGTTTTTTACCCCTTGAATTGTGCAAAGTGAACAAAAAACGATCGTGGATTTCTACGGTCTATCGTGATAAAGTTTGTAAAATCGCTTGAAAAAATTTTTTTGATACTGTATAATAAAAGAAAGGTGATCCGAGCGAGGCCGGTATCGGCCGCGAAAATCCTGTCCACGGGATCCTTTTCGGATCGAAAAATCAAACGAAAGGTTACAAAGGTTTATTATCATGGCGAAGATTGAAACCAAGAACATCAGAAATATCGCGTTGCTCGGTCACGGCGGCTCCGGAAAAACCTCTCTGGCAGAGGCAATGCTCTACATCACCGGTGAGACCGATCGTCTCGGAAACGTCACTGCGGGAAACACCGTTTGTGATTACGATCCCGAGGAGAACGCGAGAAAGATCTCAATCTCCGCGGCAATGGCTCCGATAGTCTGGAAGGACATCAAGATCAACGTGATCGACACGCCCGGTTATCTGGATTTCACGGCTGAGGTCGCGCAGGCTCTCCGCGTGGCGGACAGCGCCGTGATCCTGGTGGACGGTAAGGCCGGTATTGAGGTTGGAACCGAGCTGGCTTGGGATGCAGCGGAGAATGCAGGTCTCCCCCGCGCATTCTTTATCAATAAATTCGACGATAACGAGGCGCGCTTTGGTCGCGTTCTCGACGAGCTGCACACCACCTTTGGTAAGCACATCTGCCCCCTGACCATTCCGATGGTCAAGGACGGCGAGGTGGTTGGTGCGATCGATCTGATCGACGAGTCCGCGCACGTGTTCGATAAGAACGGACGCCACAGCGTGGAGATCATTCCCGAGGAGTCCAAGGAGGCGGTTGCCAAGTACCGTGATATGCTCATGGAGGCTGTTGCCAGCACCAATGAGGACCTGATGATGAAGTACTTTGAGGGCGAGGAGATCACCCACATGGAGGCGATCAACGCCGTTCACGAGGGCATCATCCACGGTGACATCGTTCCCGTATTCTGCGGCGCCGCCAGCAAGCTCTGGGGCGTTTGGACCATGCTCGACAAGATCGCCGAGTCCTTCCCCCGTCACACGGCTAAGAAGAACGAGACTCTCGATAACGGCGACGAGATGGAGATCCAGCCCGACGGCGAGCCCGCACTCTTCGTCTTCAAGACGGTTGCCGACCCCTTCGTGGGCAAGATGTCCTTCTTCAAGGTCATGAACGGAACCGTGCGCAAGGATATGCTCCTGCGCAACAATACCTCGGGCGACAGCGAGAAGCTGGCACACATCTACGTGATGAGAGGAAAGAAGCAGACCGAGGTTGACGAGCTTTGCTGCGGCGACATCGGTATGGTGGCAAAACTTTCCAACACCAACACCAACGATACCCTTACCTGGAATAAGGAATTTGCTTATTCCAAGATCGAATATCCCACGCCTTACCTGACTAAGGTCATGATCCCCGTCTCCAAGGGCGACGAGGGCAAGATCTCGCAGTCCATCGCCAGAATGACCGAGGAGGACTTCACCATCCGCTTCGAGAATGACGCCGAGACCAGACAGCTTCTGATCTACGGCCTTGGCGAGATGCATCTGTCTGTCCTTGCTGCAAGACTGAAGAGCCGCTTCGGTCTGAACGTTCGCTTTGACGTTCCCAAGATGGCTTACCGCGAGAAGATCACCAAGTCGGTGGACGTGGAAGGCAAGCACAAGAAGCAGAACGGCGGCTCCGGTCAGTACGGACACGTCAAGATGCGCTTCGCTCCCGGCGAGGATGAGGGTCTGACCTTCACCATCTCGGTTGTTGGCGGAACCGTGCCGAAGAACTTCTATCCCGCCGTTGAGAAGGGTATTCAGGATTCCATGGGCAAGGGTGCTTACGGCTACCCGATGACCTGCCTTGCCGCAGATCTTTACGACGGCTCCTACCACGCCGTTGACTCGGATGAGCTTTCCTTCAAGACGGCTGCATCCCTGGCCTACAAGAAGGCACTCGAGCTTGCCGCTCCCGTTCTGCTTGAGCCCGTGGGAGATCTCAGCATTACCGTTCCCGAAGCACTGGTCGGCGACGTGATGGGCGACCTCAACAAGCGCCGCGGAAGCGTAATGGGCATGGAGCCCGCACAGAAGAAGGGCTACACCACCGTCCAGGCGATCGCTCCGAAGGCAGAGCTCGCCGATTATCCCACCACGCTGCGCGCAATGACGCAGGGCCGCGGCTCCTTCGAGTTCAAGGTGACCGGCTACGACGTCGTTCCCGGCAACATTACCGCAAAGGTGATCGCCGAGAATAAGGCAGACTAATTTCATACAAGACGAAAAAGCCGCCGCAGATGCGATGCATCTGCGGCGGTTCTTATTTTGCCTTTCTCTCTGCTCAGGGCAGGAGAACGCCGGCTGCGGGGATCTTGATCTTTTTGAGACTCTTTCCGCCGTCGGCAATGCTCTCCGTGTCCAGAGAGGCACGAACGATGGTCTGTCCCGCCTTTAGCGTCATCAGCGTGACGCCGCCCGAGGTACGGGTAGCCATCTGCGGGATCAGAGAGGACTTGATCACGATAGCGCGGTTGTCCGAGGAGACCAGCAGGATATCCATCGGCGATTTTTCGTAGAAGGCGGCCACGATGGGCGAGGTCTTGGAGTAGGCCGAGGTGAGTCTGCGGCGTCCTGCCAGCGCCTCGTAGTTCGCGGCGGATATGCGCACGCCCTTGCCGTTGGCAAAGAGGAAGACGAAGCTTTCCTTGGCAGGGAACTTGTTTTGTACCGTCATCAGCACGGGCTTCTCCTCGGGGTCCATGTGGAGCTTTACGGGGAGATATTCGCCAAGCGCGCTTGCCTTGGTGGTGTCAAAGTCGTCTGCCTTGGCACGGTAGATCTGCTGCTTGTCGGTCACAAAGACCAGCGTGTCGGTGTTCGAGCCGTCAAAGAGGTTGAGGATCTCGTCACCCTCCTTGCACTTCTGCTCGTCGTTTCCGCGCAGGGATTGGAAGGTGATCTTCTTGAAGTAGCCCTCACGCGTCAGCACGAAGCGGGCAGGGTAGTCCTCGGTGTGCTCCTCCTCCTTATAGACCTTCACGGTGTTGGCCGCGACGATCTGCGTGCGTCTGGGCTGGCCGTACTTCTTTTTGATCTCGGTCAGCTGCTTGATGATGAGCGCCTTTTGCTTCAGCTCGTCCTTGAGCGTTTCCTCCATGTCGGCGATCTCGGCCTGGAGATCCTCGATCTCGGAGATACGGTTGATGATATACTCGCGGTTGAGGTTGCGCAGCTTGATCTCGGCGATATAGTTTGCCTGGATCTCGTCAATGCCAAAGCCCTTCATCAGGTTGGGCACGACGTCGGACTCCTTCTCGGTGTGGCGGATGATGCGAATGGCCTTGTCGATGTCGAGCAGGATCTTGCCGAGTGCTAAGAGCAGGTGGAGCTTGTCCTTCTTCTTTTTGAGGTCGAAGGCGATCTCGCGGCGCAGGCAGACGAGACGGAACTTGATCCACTCGGAGAGAAGCTCAATGATGCCCATGGTGCGCGGTACGCTGTCGATAAGGACGTTGAAGTTGCACTTGAAGCTGTCCTCAAGCGCCGTCATCTTAAAGAGCTTAGACATCAGCTGGTCGGGATCAACGCCGCGGCGCAGGTCCAGCGTCAGCTTAAGACCGCTCAGGTCGGTCTCGTCGCGGTAGTCGCTGACCTCCTTGAGCTTGCCCTCCTTGAACATCGTATCCAGCTTTGCCATGATGATCTCCACGGTGGTGGAGTAGGGAATCTGGAGGATCTCGATGCAGTTGTGCGCCTTGTCGTAGACGTAGCGTCCGCGCAGGCGGACCGAGCCCTGGCCCGTGGTGTAGATCTGGCGGATCTGCTCCTCATCGTAGAGCAGGACGCCGCCGCCCGAGAAGTCGGGAGCCTTGACCAGCTCCATCATCTTGTCCACCGAGAGATTGGGCTTGCGCAGGAGCGCAATGGTGCCGTCGCAGATCTCGGCAAGGTTGAAGGAGCAGATGTTGGAGGCCATACCAACGGCGATACCCATGTTGGGCATGACGAGAATGTTGGGGAAGGTGGTGGGCAGGAGCACGGGCTCCTTCATGGTAGCGTCGTAGTTGTCGATCATGTCCACGGCGTTCTTGTCGATGCCCCCGAAGAGCTCCGTGCAGATCGCATCCAGCTTACACTCGGTGTAGCGGGAGGCGGCGTACTTCATCTCGGAGGAATACTGCTTGCCAAAGGAGCCCTTGGAGTCCACCAGAGGGTGGAGCAGGGTGGCGTTGCCGCGGGTGAGTCGGACCATGGTCTCGTAGATGGAGGCATCACCGTGGGGATTGAGCTTCATGGTTTGTCCCACGATGTTGGCACTTTTCGTCCGAGGGCCGGTCAGAAGTCCCATCTTATACATCGTATAGAGCAGCTTTCGGTGCGCGGGCTTCAGGCCGTCGATCTCGGGGATCGCGCGCGAGACGATAACGCTCATGACGTATGGCATATAGTTCTTTTCGATGGTCTCCGTGATGGGCTGGTAGACGATCGGAGCGTGGATGATCTCCTTTTTGCCTTTGTTCTGCTTTTTAGCCATAGCTTGGATCGTGATCCTTTCTGTGTTGTTGTCAGTCGATATGCTTGACCGTGTGGGCGGCGGCGCGGATCATGCGGTTGTAGAGAGCCAGTCCAAGTCCCTCGGTCGGGGGAAGGGGCGCGTAGATGCAGGCTGCGTTTGCGCGGTCTGCCTGCCGAAGCGTGCGGAAGAGGCTGTGTGCCTGCGCGGCAAGATCCTCACGTGCACCGATGCAAAAGAGGTTGCGTTGGTCAAGGAAGGGGACGTCCTCGTCGTAGCAAAGAATGGCGCAATCGGTTTCCTTCTGCTCCCGACGGAGAAAGTCCAGCACGCGCTCGCGCTCGCCCGAAAGCAGCACGAGGGGGGCTGTGGGGGCGTAATGGCGGTATTTCATGCCGGGGGAGAGGGGGCGCTCGTTCTCGGCCAGGCGGTGCGTTACGGCGTCGGCCACCGAAACGTGATCCAGGACCATGCAAAGCGCGTCGTAGGTAATGCCGCCGGGGCGCAGGAGCGTGGCGGTGTCGCCGTCCAGCTTGACGATGGTGGACTCAAGGCCTATCTCGCTCTCGCCTCCGTCCAGGATCGCGTCCACCCGTCCGTCCATATCCTCGGCCACGTGACGGGCATTGGTGGGGGAGGGCTTTCCCGAAAGGTTTGCGGAGGGGGCGGCGATAGGACGTCCCAAAAGCTCGATCAGGCGGTGCGCCACGGGATGCGCGGGGCATCGCACGGCGACCGTGTCAAGTCCTCCCGTGGTCGAGAGGGGGACGGTGTCCTTCTTGGGAAGAATGACCGTCAAGGGCCCTGGCATAAAGGCCTTGGCCAGACGGTAATAGAGCGGGGAGGTGTGGGCGTAGGCCTCTGCCTCCTCGGGATAGGCTAAATGAATGATCAGGGGGTTGTCCGAGGGACGCCCCTTTGCGGCGTAGATGCGTTTTGCGGCCTCGGCGTCGGTGGCGTCGCCTCCAAGACCGTAAACGGTCTCGGTGGGAAAGACCACCAGTCCTCCGCGGCGAAGGATGTCTGCCGCGTGGCGAAGCTCCGCATCCTGCGACGCAGGATCGGTAACGGTGATGTATTCGGTCTGCAAAGCCATAAGGGCCTCCCAAATTACTGTTGCTTGAGCTTTTCGGCCGTTTCGGCGGTGGCGAGGGCGTTGATCATGCCGTCGAGGTCGCCGTTGACGAAGCGGTCAAGGGAATAGAGCGTCAGCCCGATGCGGTGATCGGTGACGCGTCCTTGCGGATAGTTGTAGGTGCGGATGCGCTCGCTGCGGTCGCCCGTTCCCACCTGGGCACGGCGGTCGGAGGCGATCTGCTCGGTCTGCTCCCTCTGCTTTTGGTCGTAGAGGATCGCACGGAGCATACGGAGCGCCTTGTCTTTATTCTTGAATTGGCTACGCTCCTCCTGGCACTCGACCACGATTCCCGTGGGCTTGTGCGTCAGACGAACGGCGGACTCGGTCTTGTTGATGTGCTGACCGCCCGCGCCGCTGGATTTGCAGGATTCAAAGAGCAGGTCTGCGGGGTTGATCTCCACCGAGACCTCCTCGACCTCGGGAAGCACCGCCACGGTGGCGGTGGAGGTCTGGATGCGTCCTTGGGATTCGGTTTCGGGAACACGCTGGACGCGATGCACGCCGCTCTCGAACTTGAAGCGCGAATACGCGCCCTCTCCCTCGATTTGGAAGGCGATCTGCCGAAAGCCGCCAAGCTCGGTGGGATTCTGATTCATGACCGAGCATCGAAAGCCCCGTGCCGCGGCGTACATGGTATACATGCGGTAAAGAACCGCCGCAAAGAGGGCGGCCTCCTCGCCTCCCGCT
>JAFNVK010000175.1 GCA_017379815.1 Clostridia bacterium | reverse complement strand
CTGAGGCGGCGCTCCGCGAGGTACGCCCGATCCACGGGGAGCTTGAGCGCATCTATGGGCAGGCGATGGATTTTGGAGCGAAAGAGGAATTTACCAAGTCCTTCTGCGAGCGGATCCTCGGCGTTCCTGATTGAGACCTGCAAGGCAGAGCGCGAAAAAAGTCGGCGCTGCTCCTGCTTCTCTCCTTGACAAGAGCCTGTCTGTGTGCTATAATACTTTGTTGAAGATTATCGTTTCGCGCAGGCGGACGGAAAAGGAGAGAAAAGGATATGGAAACAACGCTTGTCGTATTGGCCGCAGGCCTTGGCAGTCGCTTTGGAGGCAACAAGCAGATCTCTCACGTTGGACCTCACGGCGAGATCCTGATGGAGTATTGCATTTACGATGCCATTGAGGCTGGCTTTTCACAGGTCGTCTTTATTTTGAAGGAGGAAATGGTCGATCTCGTCCGCGAAACGGTAGGGGATCGCATCGCCGACCGCGTGCGCGTGGACTACGCCGTGCAGGACACCTCCTCTCTGCCCGCGTGGTACGATCTTCCCGCAGACCGCACCAAGCCCTTTGGTACGGTGCACGCCGTGCTTTGCGCCAAGGATCTGATCCGCGGACCCTTTGCCACCGTCAACGCTGACGATTACTACGGCAAGGAGGCCTTCCGTCTCATGCACGAGCTGCTCTGCGACCTTGCCTCCAAGGAGAAGGCAGGCATGGTTCCGTATATCCTCGGCAACACCATGAGCGAAAACGGCGGCGTGACCCGCGGTGTTTGCGAGATCCGCGACGGGTATCTTGACCACGTGGTGGAGACGCACGAGATCCATTACGGCGAGAATCGTGAGATCCTCGGCGAGTTCGGTGAGCTGACGGGCAAGGAAATGGTCTCCATGAACATTTGGGGCTTCCACCCCGATCTTCTTGCCGATATGCAGACCTATTTTGAGGACTTCCTCCGCGCGCTCAAGCCCGAGGAGATCAAGGCAGAGTGCCTGCTTCCCATCATGGTCAACGAGTTCCTCCAAAAGAAGAAGATCTCCGTGCTTTCCAAGCCCTCGCCCGACCGCTGGTTCGGCATCACCTACAAGGCAGACCGTGAGGCGGTGGAAAATGAGCTTGCCAAGCTGCACGGTCTTGGCGTTTACCCCGATTCTCTCTACGGCTGCTGAGGAAAAAGGGATTCTCGCATGACCAACACTGTTTCCCCGTATCGTTATCGGGAGGGGCTGAAGGAAGGCGTTCCCGTAGGCTTGGGTTATTTCCTCGTTTCCTTTGGCTTTGGCATTACGGCCGTGGGGGAGGGACTTCGCGTTGTTGAGGCCTTGCTGATTTCCATGACCAACATGACCTCTGCCGGGCAGGTGGCAGGCGTGACCGTGATGATGGCGGCCGGCACGATCCTTGAGATGATCCTGACCCAGCTCGTCATCAACGCGCGCTATTCGCTGATGGGGATCTCCCTGACGCAAAAGCTGGATTCGCACAGCACCACACCAAGGCGGCTTCTGATGTCCTTTGGCATCACGGATGAGATCTTCGCCCTGGCGGTCTCCAAGCCCTATCCCATAGGTCCTTCCTATTTTTACGGACTCATGACCGCACCCTATCTCGGCTGGACAGGCGGAACGCTCTTCGGCGCTTTGGCCGGGCAGATCCTGCCGGAGGACCTGCGCCTTGCCTTTGGGATCATGATCTTTTCCATGTTCATCGCCATCATTCTCCCGCCGATGCGCGAGGAGAGAGGCGTTTTGCTCACGGTCCTTCTTGCGGCAGGGCTGAGCTGCACCGTAGCCTTCGTTCCCGCACTTGATTTTATCTCGGAGGGCTTCTCCATCATTCTTTGCGCGATCCTTGCGGCGGCGGTGATGGCGGCCTGCAAGCCGATCCCCGAGGATGCTCCCGAGGCTGATCCTGCAGAGGAGCAAGAGGGGAGGGCGGACGCATGAGAGTGGAGTATCTCGGCTATCTTCTGGCGATGGCGCTTGCCACCTACCTGATCCGCATGATCCCCTTTACGCTGATGCGCAGGAAGATCCGCTCCCGATTTGCCAGAAGCTTTTTTTACTACATTCCTTACGCCGTTCTTTCAGCCATGACCTTTCCCGCGATCTTCTACTCCACGGGCAACGTCTGGTCGGCAACGGCAGGGGTTCTCGTTGCCATCGTGTTGGCCTTTTTGCGCCGCTCGCTTCTTACGGTGGCGCTGGCCTCCTGTGCGGCGGCCTATCTCGTGGGGCTTCTTCCTTTCGTTGGCTGAGGCACCCTGTTCTAAAATGAAATGACCTCCCATATACTGTAGCAACGCAGATATATGGGAGGTTTTATCATGCCTGAGCATTCAATTTATCGGGATATTGCCGAGCGGACGGGAGGCGACATTTACGTTGGCGTCGTAGGTCCTGTCAGAAGCGGCAAATCCACCTTTATCAAGCGCTTCATGGAGGCGGTGGTTCTGCCCAACATCAAGGAGGGCTATTCCCGGGACCGTGCGCGGGATGAGCTGCCTCAGTCGGCGGCCGGCAGAACGGTGATGACCACGGAGCCGAAGTTTATTCCCGAGGAAGCCGTGACGGTTCATCTTGAGGACAACGCTCAGATGCGCGTGCGAATGATCGATTGCGTGGGTTATCTGATCCCCGAGGCGATGGGAGCCGTGGAGGAGGGGCAGCCCCGCATGGTACGCACTCCCTGGAGCGACCTGCCCATGCCCTTTGCCGAGGCTGCCGAGATGGGAACGCACAAGGTGATCACCGAGCACGCCACCATCGGTATGCTGGTGACCAGCGACGGAAGCGTGGGCGACATTCCGCGCAAGTCCTACGTGGAGGCCGAGGAGCGCGTGGCCAGAGAGCTGAAGGAGATGGGAAAGCCCTTTGCCGTGATCCTCAATTCCGCGCATCCTGAGAGCGAGGCCTCGCAAAAATTGGCAATGGAGCTGGAGGAGACCTACCGCGCACCCGTGGCCCTGGTGAACTGCCTCTCGCTTGACGCCGAGGACATTCGCCACATTCTCGGCATGGTTCTTGAGGAGTTTCCTATCTCGGAGATCCGCCTGCACGTGCCTGCCTGGATGCACGCGCTTCCTCCCACGCATCGCATTCAAAGCGCCGTGCGTGCCTCGCTTTGCCGCTGTGCCGAGAACGCCAAACGGATCGGCGAGGTGCAAAAGGCTTTCCTTGCGATGACCGAGAACGAATACGTCGATTCCATCAGAACCGAGCATATTTCGCTGGGGAGCGGATGCGCGGATCTGCACCTGGTCATGCGGGAGGGGCTGTATTACGAAATCATCCGCGAGCTGACCGGCTTTTCCGTTTCGGGCGAGGAGGAGCTGATCGAGCTTCTTGCGGAGCTCTCCACGGTCAAGGCCGAATACGACAAGGTTTCCGAGGCACTGACCTCGGTGCGCGAGACGGGATACGGGATCGTGATGCCCGAGGTGGAGGATCTGCACCTGGAGGAGCCGCAGATTGTTAAGCAGGCGGGTGGTTACGGCGTTCGTCTGCGTGCAGGTGCGCAATCGGTGCATATGATCCGCGCAAACATCGAGGCAGAGATCAACCCCATGGTGGGCACGGAGCAGCAGTCGGAGGATCTGGTGCGCTATATGCTCAAGGAATTTGAGGAGGATCCCGGAAGCATCTGGGGATCCAAGATGTTTGGAAAGTCTCTTTACGAGCTGATCAACGAGGGACTTCACGCAAAGCTTGGGCATATGCCCGAGGAATCACGCAAAAAGCTTTCCGAAACGCTCGAGCGTATCATCAACGAGGGAAGCAACGGATTGATCTGTATCTTGCTTTGATGCGGAGCGGGGAAGGAACGGGAGATTCTCCCGATCCTCTCCGCTTTTTTTCTTTGAGGAGAATGTGTTCGCCGTTGACAGATGAGGAAAACCGTGTTATAATGGAATCAAACAGAAACTGGAAAACGGAAGTGAACGCAATGAAAAAAGCTTATACGCTCGGGATCGATTTTGGTACGCTTTCGGCACGTGCCGTGCTTCTTCGTCTGAGGGACGGATGCAAGGTGGCTGAAGCGACCTATCCCTATCCGCACGGCGTGATGGACGAAGCGCTCCCCGGCGGCCGGCGTCTTCCTCCCTTGTTTGCTCTTCAGCATCCCAACGATTATCGCGATGCTTTGAGGCATACCGTGGACGGAGTGATCGAAAAGGCAGGGATCTCTGCCAAGGAAATTGCCGGAGTCGGCATTGATTTTACGGCTTGCACGCTGCTTTCCCTGGATGCACACGGCGAACCGCTTTGTCTCAGTCCCGAATTTGCGGACGAGCCACTTTCCTACGCGCTTCTTTGGAAGCATCACGCTGCGCAGCGCTATGCCGACCGCATGAATCAGGTGGCGCTGGAGCGAGGCGAGGATTGGCTGCCCTTTATCGGCGGCAAGGTGTCCTCGGAGTCCACCTTTCCCAAGATCCTGCAGATCCTTCACGAGGCCCCAAGGCTTTACGAGGCAACGGAACGCTTTATGGAGGCAGGGGACTGGATCACCTGCTTGCTTACGGGGCAGGAGGCACACAGCCGCAATATTGCGGGCTACAAGGCGCAGTACGTTTTGGATTCCTATCCTACGGAGGACTATCTTTGTGCCGTCGATCCGAGGCTGAAGGGCCTGATCGGCGGAAAGATCTCAACGAACGTGATCCCTCTTTCTGCCTGCGTCGGGCGAGTGAGCGAGGAGGGGGCGATCCTTTCGGGACTTGCTGAAGGAACTCCTGTTGCCCCTGCCATGATCGATGCGCAGGCCGCGATCCCCGCTCTCGATCTGACCGAGGAGGGCGACCTTCTTGCCGTGATCGGCACGTCGGCCTGCTATATCGTTCATTCCCAAAAGGAGTGCTGCGTGCCCTGCGTCTTTGGTGCGGCAAAGGGAGTGGTGTATCCCGAGCTGTATACGTACGAGGCCGGACAGGCAGGGCTTGGGGATAGCTTTGACTGGTTCGTGCGCAGCTGTCTTCCCGCATCCTACTCTGCAGAGGCCAAGGAACGGGAGCTTAGCGTCCACGCGCTTCTGCGCGAGAAGGCCGAGCGGCTTGCGGTCGGTGAAAGCGGACTTTTGGCGATGGATTGGTTCAACGGAGACCGCTCGCTCAAGAATGACGGCCTTTCCTCCATGATCCTTGGGTTGACGGTGCAAACCAGACCCGAGGAGATCTACCGTGCACTGCTTGAGTCTACCGCCTACGGCGCCAGGCGGATCGCAGAGGATTTTGAGCAAAACGGAATCCCCGTCCGTGCCATCTGCGCAACGGGTGGGATTGCGCAAAAGGACCCCCTGATGATGCAGATCTATGCCGACGTTACGGGAAGGGAGGTCCGCGTTGGCGGAGCGGTGCAGGCAGGCGCCAGAGGAAGTGCGATCCTGGGCGCCGTAGCAGGCGGCATATTCCGGGATCTTCGCAAGGCGTCGGGCTTCTTCGCTCTGCCGGATCACGCGGTTTACCGACCCGACCCGGAGAGAAAGGCTCGCTACGACGAGCTGTATCGGGAATACCGTATGCTTTATGAGCAGTTCAGCCGGGAGGATGGCGTTTTAGACCGCTTGCATCGCATGCGCCGTGAAGCTTCTCGGCATTGAAGCAATACAGGGAGAGCCAAAAGCAAAGCACCATTTGGCTCTCCCTTTCTTTTTGCCGGAATTTTAAGAAAATCCCTTGACAGGAGAGAAAAAGCGTGCTATAATAAAAGCAACGATTGTTGCGCAACAGCAGTTGCACAATGAGCGAAAGGAGAAGATCAATTATGCCACCCAGGATGAAATTTTCCAAGGAGGAGATCGTTGCGGCTGCATTGGAGCTTACGCGAAAGCAGGGCTTTGGCGCGGTGACCGCACGTGACGTCGGGACGGCGCTTGGCGTTTCCTCGCGTCCGGTCTATACGGCGTTTTCCAATATGACGGAGCTCAAGGGAGCCGTCTTCGCGGCTGCGGCTCAGTGCTTCGAGGCGTATTGCCGAGAATATACGGCGAAGGCGACGGGACCCAAGTACAAGGCTCTGGGTGAAGCCTATATTGGCTTTGCGAGAGAGGAAGGCGAGCTGTTCAAGCTGCTTTTTATGTCGGATCACACGGACATCCCCTGTGCGGAAACGGTAGATCTCGGCTTTTCTCAGGGCGTTTCGCTCGTGGGCTTGGCAACGGGGGTCGATGACGAGGAGGCCAGGCGCCTTCACACCGAGATCTGGATCTTCGTTCATGGCATAGCCACCATGATCGTCACCTCCACGCAGAGGTGGAGCGCGGAGCAGATCAGTCGGATGACGAGTGACGTATATGCGGCACTGGTAGCAAAACAAGAGAAGGGAGAAATAGGATGAAGAACGTGATCGAGATATCCCACCTTTGCAAGTCCTTCGGCCAGATCCGCGCCGTGGATGACCTGAGCTTTTCGGTTCGTGAGGGCGAGCTTTTTGCCTTTCTCGGCCTCAACGGAGCAGGCAAGAGCACGACGATCTCTATCCTTTGCGGTCTGCTTGAGAAGGATAGCGGAAGCGTGCGGATCAACGGAGGCGACGAGGCGAATGCCGCGCTTGCTGCAAAGCAAGCGATCGGCGTTGTCTTTCAGAGCAGTGCGCTCGACCAAGTCCTCACGGTTCGGGAGAACCTGGAGAGCCGCGCGGCGCTTTACGGCATCACGGGAAGTGCCTTTCGGGAACGCCTGAAGGAGCTTTGCGCGCTTCTGGAGATCGAGGATCTGCTCAAGCGCACGCTTTCCAAGCTTTCGGGCGGACAGCGGCGGCGCATCGATATTGCCCGCGCACTTCTTCACCGACCGCGCATTCTGATCCTGGATGAGCCCACCACAGGACTTGATCCGCAAACGCGGCGGCTCCTCTGGAGCGTTATTGCTAAGCTGCGCCGCGAGGAAAGGCTGACCGTTTTTCTGACGACGCATTACATGGAGGAAGCGGCAGACGCCGATTACGTGGTGATTCTGGATAGCGGTCGGATCGCCGCCGAGGGAACGCCTCTGCAGCTGAAAAACCGATATACGGGAGACTATATTACGCTTTACGGCGCGACCGAGGATGAGGCAAAGCTTTTGGGGTATGCCTACGAGCAGCTTGGAGGAGCGTACCGCATTTGCGTTCCCGACACGGCGGCGGCCACCGCCCTGATCGGCAAAT
>JAFNVK010000174.1 GCA_017379815.1 Clostridia bacterium | reverse complement strand
GATCGGCAAAGGTCAGGGGCATGATGCCCGCGTTGATGAGGTTTGCCACGTGAATGCGCGCAAAGCTCTTGGTGATGACGGCGCGGACGCCGAGATAGAGCGGAACGAGCGCAGCGTGCTCGCGCGAGGAGCCCTGACCGTAATTCGAGCCACCGACAACGATGCTCTGCCCTGCGGCCTTGGCGCGCTCGGGGAAGCTCTTGTCGCAAACGCCGAAGCAGAACTGCGAAAGATACGGAATATTGGAGCGGTACGGCAGGATCTTGGCGCCGGCAGGCATGATGTGGTCGGTGGTGATGTTGTCGCCAACCTTAAGCACAAGCTCGGCACGCAGAGAATCCTCTTGCGGATAGCAATCCGGGAATTTTTTGATGTTCGGGCCGCGCAGGATCTCCAGATCCTTGGCCTCCTCAAGCGAGGCGGGAGGAATAACGGCGCTATCGTCGATGCGGAAGGCCTTGGGCATTTCGATCGCGGGCATCTCGCCAAGCAGAATGGGATCGGTGATCTCTCCGGTCAGCGCCGCGGCGACTGCCGTTTCGGGAGATACCAGATACACCTTGGCGTCTGCCGTTCCGCTTCTTCCCTCAAAGTTACGGTTAAAGGTACGCAGGCTCACGCCGCCCGAATTGGGCGAAAATCCCATGCCGATGCAAGGACCGCAGGCACACTCCAGCACGCGTGCGCCGCTGGCGAGAATATCGGTCAGCGCGCCGCACTCGGAAAGCATGGAAAGCACCTGCTTGGAGCCGGGCGAGATCGAAAGGCTGACGCTCGGGGAGATCGTTTTCCCTTTGAGGAGTGCGGCCACCTTGAGCATATCCAAAAGCGAGGAGTTCGTGCAGGAGCCGATGCAGACCTGGTCCACGCGCGTTCCCTTCAGGCTCTCCACCGTCACCACGTTGTCGGGGCTGTGTGGGCAAGCGATCAAGGGCTTCAAGGAAGAAAGATCAATGTCGATCACGCGATCGTAAACCGCATCGGGATCGCTGCAAAGCGGAACGTAATCCGCTTCGCGTCCCTCCGCACGCAGGAAATCGCGCGTGACCTCGTCCGAGGGGAAGATCGACGTGGTTGCGCCAAGCTCGGTTCCCATATTGGTGATGGTTGCGCGCTCGGGCACGGAAAGCGTGGCGATTCCCTCGCCTCCCCACTCAATGATGGAGCCGACGCCGCCCTTGACCGAAAGGATGCGCAAGATCTCAAGGCTGACGTCCTTTGCCGTCACGAAGGGACGAAGCTTGCCCGTCAGGTTGACCTTGATCATCTTGGGCATGGTGATGTAGTAGGCACCGCCGCCCATAGCAACGGCCACGTCAAGGCCGCCCGCACCAAAGGCAAGCATACCGATGCCGCCGCCCGTGGGGGTATGGCTGTCCGAGCCGATCAGGGTCTTTCCGGGAATGCCGAAGCGCTCCAGGTGGACCTGGTGGCAAATGCCGTTTCCGGGACGGGAGAAATAGATGCCGTGCTTCTTGGCGATCGACTGGATAAAGCGGTGATCGTCCGCATTCTCAAATCCGGATTGGAGCGTGTTGTGATCAATATAGGCAACGCTTTTCTCGGTGCGCACGCGGTCGATGCCCATGGATTCAAACTCCAGATAGGCCATCGTTCCCGTGGCGTCCTGCGTCAGCGTCTGGTCAATGCGAAGCGCGATCTCACTGCCAACGGTCATGTCTCCGCTGATCAAATGCGCCTTGATGATTTTTTGTGCAATGGTGAGTCCCATGTTATTCGATTCCCCGATTCAAAATATAATCACGTGCATGAACGATGTGATCCACGGTATACTTCTCTGCCAAATGCGGATCACGCTTTTCGATGGCCTCAAAGATCGCCCGATGCTCTCTTGCCGACTGCTCGGCGCGGGAGGAATTCTCCACCGAGGCCTTACGGTATTTCTTCACCTTCTTGTGCAGAGGGATGAGCGCGTCGTTGTAGACCTCGCTTCCGCTGAAGCGGTAGATGAGGCGGTGGAAGCGGCTGTCCATCTGCTTGATGCGGTCCGCGTCTCCCTTGAGAACGTAGAACTCCTGCAGCTCCAAGGTCTCGCGCAGCTCCGCGAGCTGCTCGTCGGTGATGCGCATGGCCGTCTCGGCCGAGACCATGCCCTCAATGCGGATACGAATATTAAAGATATCCTCCAGATCCTTTGCGGTAACGCCGAGAACGGTGATGCCCTTTCCCGTTGTGGAAATAAGACGCTCCTGCTCCAGGCGGCTGAGCGCCTCGCGGATGGGGGTGCGGCTGACGCCGAGATCGCTGACCAGCATCATCTCGGTCAGAACGGTGCCTCGGGGGTATTTACCCGTGAGAATATCGTTCTCCAGGCGCTCAAAGACCTTTTCCGCCAGGGATACGGTTCTATGATCTAACATAAAATGCCTTCCTCCTTACAGTCTGCAGAAGCGTCCGCCCGAAAGCTGCTCGATCTTTTCCTCCAGCTCGCCCGTGGAGATCGAGGTCTGACGTCCTGCCTCATATTCGTCATCGATCCACTTCTTAAGCGAAAGCACGAGCGGATCGCGCTTGTCCACAGCCTCACCTGCCGTGAGACGGTAGTTTTCGTTGATCCAGTACGCAATACCGGCAAGACCCGAGGTCTTGCTGATCATGACCGACGCCCGGCGGTTGAGGATCTTCTTGGTGTCAAAAATGTTGTAGATCTCCTCGTCCTTGAGCAGACCGTCGGCGTGGATGCCCGCGCGGGTAACGTTGAAGTTGCGGCCGACGAAGGGCGTCATGGGCGGGATATCGTAGCCCATCTCGTTCTTGAAATACTCCGCGATCTCGGTGATCACCGTAGGATCCATGCCGTCGAAGGAGCCGCGCAAAGCCGCATACTCAAAGACCATGGCCTCAAGCGGCACGTTGCCCGTGCGCTCGCCGATGCCAAGCAAGGAGCAGTTCACGCCGCAGGCGCCGTAGAGCCATGCCGTGCTTGCATTAGCAACCGCCTTGTAAAAGTCGTTGTGTCCATGCCATTCCAGCATCTCGCTGGGCACGTCGGAATAGTGCTGCAGGCCGTAGATGATCCCGGGCACGCTTCTGGGGAGCGCGACCTCGGTGAACGGAATGCCGTATCCCATGGTATCGCAGGCACGGATACGCACGGGGATCTTGGCATCCTGAGACATCTTCATCAGCTCGTTGACGAAGGGCACGACGAAGCCGTAGAAATCCGCACGCGTGATGTCCTCCAGATGACAGCGCGGCATAACACCTGCCTCAAAGGCCTCGGCAACCGTTTGCAGATAGTAATTCATGCACTCCTTGCGCGACATCTTCATCTTGTTGAAGATGTGATAATCACTGCAGGAGACGAGAATACCCGTCTCGCGGATGCCCAGATCGCGCACCAGCTTGAAGTCCTCCTTGCTGGCGCGGATCCACGTGGTGATCTCGGGGAATTTGAGGCCAAGCTCCTGGCACTGTGCAATGGCGTCTCTATCCTTCTTGCTGTAAACGAAGAACTCGGTCTGGCGGATGATGCCGTAAGGACCGCTCAAGCGGGAGAGCATCTTATACAGATCGACGATCTGCTTGACGGTGTAAGGCTCAACCGACTGCTGCCCGTCGCGGAAGGAGGTATCCGTGATCCAGATATCCTCGGGCATGCCGAGCGGCACGCGGCGATGGTTGAAGGCGACGCGCGGAACGTCGGTATAAGGATAAACGTCGCGGTAGAGATTGGGGGTTGCAACGTCCTGCAAGGAATAGCGGTAGCTCTCCTCCTCGAGCAGATTCGACTTCCCGGAAATTTCCAGCATAGCTTGTTCCTCCTTGGAATGTATTATTGTATACAATTATACTCCAATACTTGAATTTTGTCAAGCGCATATGCAAAAACAAGGCTTGAAAAAAGCAACAAAAATAGGCAAAAATCAAGTCTGACACTTGACACCTATTCTAAAAATGCTATAATATAACTAAGATACAAGCTCAGGAAGGACGGAATCAAACATGAAGCTGATGATCGCATCCGATATTCACGGCTCTGCCTATTACGCAAAGCAGCTCCTTGACGCCTACGAAAGAGAGCAGCCCGACCGCCTGCTTCTCCTTGGCGACCTGCTCTATCACGGTCCGCGCAACGATCTGCCGCGCGACTATGCCCCAAAGCAGGTGATCGAGATGCTCAATCCCTTATCCGCAAAGCTCCTTTGCGTCAGAGGAAACTGCGAGGCCGAGGTGGATCAGATGGTGCTTTCCTTCCCCGTTCTGGCCGATTACGCCTGGATCGAGGCGGACGGCGTGCGCATCTTTGCCACGCACGGACACCTCTACGGCGAGGATAATCCCCCTCCCCTCTCCAAGGGCGATCTTCTGCTTTGCGGACACACCCATGTTCCCGCCGTTCGCTCCCACGGAGAGTGGACCTACCTCAATCCCGGCTCGGTCTCCATCCCCAAGGAGGGCTCGGCGCACGGCTATATGCTACTGGAGAACGGAAAGCTTTGGCACAAGTCGCTTGACGGAACGCTTCTTTCCACCCACAGTCTTTGAACCGAAGAAAAAAAGGACGGTCGCCCATTACGGGTGGCAGTCCTTTTTTGTATTATTTTTTGCGCTCCGCCTCGAGCTTTGCCCGATGCTTCTTTCCCACGCCGTCACCCGAGCCCCAGGAGGAGGCTCTGCCGATGGTGTGATAGCCAAAGCGGTTGCGGATCTCGTCCACCGTGCGATCCACACGGCGCGCCTTCTCCTTGCCCTCGTCCTCCGAGAACAGGGAGAGCTGCACCTCCTCGCCCTCGCGGCGGATCTCGCCAAGGGCAACGCCGAGCAGGCGCAACGGGGTTCGTCCGTCCCAAAGCTCCGCAAAGAGTGAGCGTGCCACCGAAAAGATCTCGTCGGTGATGTCGGTTGGCAAGGTCAGCTTGCGCTGATGCGAGCTATCCTTGAAGTGGTTGGTACGGATCGTGACCGAGACGCAATAGGCCGAGGCACGGTCGGCGCGCATGCGCGAGGCCACGCTGTCGGACAAGGCCAGGAGCAGGCGGTTTCCCTCCTCCCAATCGGTCAGATCGGTGGGGAGTGTGGTCGAGATGCTATATCCCTTTGCCTCCTCGGGCTCGGCCTGCACGGAAGAATGATCAATGCCGTTGGCATAGCGGTGAAGATGCTCTCCCTGCTTGTTGCCCAAAAGTGCCTTGAGGGTCTGCTCGTCGGTGGCGGCAAGCTCGCCGATCGTGCGGATAAAGGCCCTCTCCAGCCGCTCTGCCGTAGAGGAGCCCACGGTGAAAAGGTCTCTGACGGGCAGCGGATGCAGCTTCTCGCGGATCTCCTCCGCAAACAGCGTATGCACGCGGTCTGGCTTTTCAAAGTCGCTTGCCATTTTGGCCAGGAGCTTATTTGAGCCGATACCCACGTTGACGGTAAAGCCGAGCGTGTCGCGGATCTCGTCCTTGATCCTGTGCGCGATGGCGACCGGATCGGGATAGAGCATCGAGGTGCCGCTCATGTCCAGAAAGCACTCGTCAATAGAATACTGCTCCACCACGGGCGCGTATTTTCGGCAGATCGCGAGAAAGGCCCTTGAGCTTTTCTCATAGAGCGCAAAATCCGGCTTGGCCAGGATCAGCGTCGGGCATTTGCGCAGAGCCTGCGCGATGGGCTCGCCGGTCTGTACGCCGTACGCCTTTGCGGGAATGGACTTGGCCAGGATCACGCCGGTACGCTTTTCGCGATCGCCGCCGATGGCCGAGGGGAGAAGACGCAGGTCCTGCTTGTCCCCTGCCTGCAATCTGCGAACGGCCTCCCAGGAAAGGAAGGCGCTGTTGACGTCAATATGAAAGATCAGGCGCTCCATTCTTCCCTCTCCCTTCTGCCCATAGCGGTTTCTGTCTCTATTATAACGGAAGACGGCGAAAATGTCAATCGGCATTTTCTCCGCTTTGGCGGAAACGCAATGCGCATTCACAACACGATGCCTTCTCAAAAGATGAAGCTTTCACAAAATATGAAGAATGATAAATTTTACCCCCCTTGATTTTTTAGGGAAAATATGGTATACTGGCCTTGGCGGAACGCCGATCGGAAAACGAAGACCTCACGAAAGGAGCTTACGAAGATGAAAAAAATTCTGTCTATCCTCTTACTCGGTGCCCTTTTGCTTTTGTGCTTTTCGGGGTGCGCAACTTTGGGCGATACAAATGACGGTGACAATTCGACAGATGCTGTAAACGACAATGTTAATAACGTTACAGATGGTGTAAACGACAATAACGTTAATACCATTATTGTTGGAACCAAGCCGTCGAATGGTGGTGGTCCAGTATCGCAATATGCTCTTTCGGCTAAGATTCCCGAAAGGTATGAATTATCTGAAACGGGGATACCCTTTTCGGTAAGTTATGGAATAGACGGAACTGGCGTAAATTGGGATTGCTTTGCGGATATCGTACTTAAAGTAAGCAATGAAGATGGTCATATCGTAGTACTCAAGGCACTTGGTATTGGAGAAATATTAAAACCGGATTATGCTGTAAAGTCTTTATGGGACGACAATCATGAACAAGTTATTGGATTTGAATATTCTTGTACGGAATCGTATGCTTTACCCTTGTCCTTATTTTCCGGCGATTCGGGGGCGATTTGGATAAGTTTGGTTGAGTGTAATCGTGCTGATCCTGATGGACCGATCGGCGCATTCGCCGGTGCCACTTTCTATTATACCCGTTATGGTACAAGCATCTACATTAGCACGGAGATTCAAGATAGTTAAAAAAGACCTCACGAAAGGAGCTTACGAAGATGAAAAAAATCCTGTCTATCCTCTTACTCGGTGCCCTTTTGCTTTTGTGCTTTTCGGGGTGCACAACGCCGACCGATCCCCAAGGTGGAACGGAAACCGATCCCGAAAGCACTCCTGTTACCGATGAAACCGATCCCCAGGGAACGAATCTTGAATTTTGGATTGCCGAAAACGTTGACGGCTTTGATTTTTCTTCCCATCAGGAAAAATACGGAATGTTTGGTGGAAAACAGTATTATGGAAAGGGTTACGTTCCAACGACAACCGCGAGTGGGGTGCAGATTGACCCCGAGCATTGCGTTATTTATACGGTAACCTCATATCCGGATT
>JAFNVK010000173.1 GCA_017379815.1 Clostridia bacterium | reverse complement strand
GCCGGCTCGGCAACCGTGGCAAGAAGCCCAAAGACAAAGCCAAAGCACAATACAAAGAGCAATCGGTTGTATTTGGCAAAGGAGCCTCCGACCATACGTCCGATCGGCAGGATACTGGTCTCAAGGCCCACCAGGAACATCGACTGCCCAAGCACCACACAAACGTAGCCGATCAGGATCTTGACGTAATCCCATCCTGACGGAAGCGGTGCCAGGCATAGGCAGATCACGATAATAACAGCAAGCGGCAAGGAGGCCAAAAACGTTTCCTTTACCGTTTGAAAAAACTTTGATCTCATTTTCTTTCCTTCCAAAGGTGAATTCAGATACAAAACGAACAAGAGAATACAAGCTGAATACACAATAACAAGGAACAATCCTCAACGTTATCCAATTCTTATTTTACCATGTTTGATTTGGAATGTCAACGCCTTCTCCAAAATAAAAGGACAGAGAACGCCTTTGCGTTCTCTGTCCTTTTCTCATTTGCTTGATGAGATCACGCTTTTCCCACAGAGCCGAAGAGCTCCATCTTCTCTCTGACGGTTGCCTTGATGGCCTCCACGCCGGGAGCGAGAAGCTTTCTGGGGTCAAAGCCCTTGCCCTCAAGGTCCTTGCCTGCCTCAACGTAAGCACGGGTGGCTGCGGCAAACGCCAGCTGGCACTCGGTGTTGACGTTGATCTTGGAAACGCCAAGAGAGATCGCTCTCTTGATCATATCCTCGGGAATGCCCGTTCCGCCGTGCAGAACGAGAGGCATCTTGCCGACCTTCTCGGAAACGGCCGCCAGGGTCTCGAAGGAGAGACCTGCCCAATTTGCGGGGTACTTGCCGTGAATGTTGCCAATGCCTGCGGCGAGCATATCCACGCCGAGGTCAGCGATCATCTTGCACTCGTTGGGATCGGCACACTCGCCCATACCAACAACGCCGTCCTCTTCACCGCCGATCGAGCCAACCTCTGCCTCAAGCGAAAGGCCCTTCTGTGCGCAAACCTCAACCAGCTCGCGGGTCTTTGCCACGTTCTCGTCGATGGGATAGTGAGAGCCGTCAAACATGATGGAGGAGAAGCCTGCCTCGATGCACTTGTAGCAGCCCTCGTAGGAGCCGTGGTCCAGGTGAAGCGCTACGGGAACGGTGATCTTGAGCTCGTTGATCATGGACTTAACCATATCTGCAACGGTCTTGAAGCCGCACATATACTTGCCGGCACCCTCAGAAACACCGAGGATCACGGGAGACTTCATCTCCTCGGCCGTCAGCAGGACCGCCTTGGTCCACTCCAGATTGTTGATGTTGAACTGTCCAACGGCATAGTGGCCTTCCTTGGCCTTGTTGAGCATTTCCTTTGCCGAAACTAACATAATAAACCTCCTGATCGTTGAAATCAATATAACAGATACATTATATACCAAATCCGCAAAATAATCAAGCCTTTTTTTACATTTCGCGGTAACTTTTCGAAAAAAAGCGATTGTAGAGCAAACGGTGAATTTCTACGCATACTAAACAAAAAGTGTCGAGGAGGAATGCAATATGCCACGTCAAAGCCAAGAAACAATGGCGGATGAAACGCGCCGCGACTCTCTCCCCGTGCTTCTCTCCTTTGCCATTCCAACCATTCTTGCCCTGCTTAGTACGTCGGTCTATCATTTGGCCGATGCACGCTTCGTCTCTTCTCTTGACGCGGCCTCCTCTGCGGCGATCGGCGTTGCGTTTCCCCTGCAGGTGCTCTTTCAGGCGGTGGGCTTTACCTTTGGCACGGGGGGCGGCTGTCTCGTTTCCGCTTCACTGGGAGCAGGACGACGGAAGGACGCCTCGCACTACGCCTCTCTCTCGCTCATTTCCTCCCTCATCACGGGGATCGCGATCGGCCTTGTCGGGAGCTTTCTCCTGCAGTCTCTCGCTCATCTGCTCGGTGCTTCGGGAGAAACGGTTGCGCCTGCCGTCGCGTATCTGCGCTATCTGCTCCCCTCCGCCCCCTTTCTTTGCGCTTCCCCTGCGCTTGCCCAGCTTCTGCGCGCTAAGGGACACCCCTGGCGTGCCTCGGTCGGTCTTTGCGCGGGAAATCTCTTCAACATTCTTCTCGATCCGCTCTTTATCCGCACCCTTTCCTTGGGGATCGCGGGGGCTTCTCTGGCGACGCTGATCGGACAAGGCTTGGGATTTGTCTACCTGCTCCTTCTCGCACGTCGGAGTGAGGGGGAGACCTTCCGCCTCAGGGAACTTGGAGGAGAGCTCCTGAAGCACGAAAGGAGCATCCTTTTGCGAGGTGCTCCTTCCATGGTGCGCCAAGGGTTCCTGGCGCTATCTACACTTCTATTGAATCGCATTGCCGCCGAAGAGGGGATCGCCACGGTAACGGCAATGTCAGTGGTCAACCGTCTCTTTTTGCTCGGGTTTGCCTTTTGCGCAGGGGTCGCACAAGGTGCAACGCCTCTGATCGGCTATCACTATGGCGGCGGACGAACGCGGGCATTGCAACGGACGGTCAGGCGTGCCGTCTTCCTCTCCAGCGCGCTGATGCTGGGGCTTGCGATCCCCCTGCTTCTCTTCACACAGGAGATCCTTTCGCTTTTTCACGCCGACGCTGCGGCGATCGCCGTTGGCACGAGGGCTCTGCGCGCGCAGGCACTGGTCTTTGTTCTGCACGGTGTCATCACCTGCACGACGCTCGCCCTGCAGGCCGTGGGCAAAAACGGGCAATCCCTGCTCCTGGCGGGCGCACGGCAAGGGATCTTTCTGCTGCCGCTTCTTGCGTGGATCCCCGCACGCTTCGGTCGGGCAAGCTTTATCTACGCTCAGCCCGTAGTCTGATGCAGGCATCCGGCTGTTCCAAAGCATTCGGTGACTGGGCTGCACAGCGCATCAAAACCAAAAGAAGCTCTCTG
>JAFNVK010000172.1 GCA_017379815.1 Clostridia bacterium | reverse complement strand
GTAATGCTCCACGTGCGCCTCGACCGTCATCTCGCTCCAGAAGGCCTTTGTTGCGGCGTTCTCCTTACTGCAGCCCTCCACGACCAGCACGTATTCTCCGCGCGGATCGTTCTCTGCATACAGCGCGATCGCACCGCCGAGCGTCGTGCGAATGACCTCCTCGTTGATCTTGGTCAGCTCGCGGCAAAGGGAAATGCGGCGATCCTCGCCAAAGGCGGCGGCCAGATCCTTGAGCGTGGCACGCAGCTTGTGCGGTGCCTCGTGAAAGAGCATGGTTCGCTTTTCACTCTTCAGGGAGGCGAGATGCTCGCGTCGCTCTGCCTTGTTGACCGAAAGAAAGCCCTCAAAGCAAAAGCGTCCCGTGGGAAGCCCGGAGAGGGTCAGCGCAGTGATGGAGGCAACGGGGCCGGGGATCGAGGTCACGGGAATGCCTTGCTCGGCGCAGAGCGCGACCATATCCTCGCCGGGGTCACTGATGGCGGGGGTTCCCGCATCGGTGATCAGTGCGCAGGATTCGCCTGCGAGCAGGCGCTTGGCGATCTGCTCGCCGCGCTCCCGCTTATTGTGCTCAAAATAGGAGACCATAGGCTTCTGCAGACCGAGAGCCGACAGAAGCTTTCCCGAATTGCGGGTGTCCTCGGCGGCGATAAAGTCCACCTCCGAGAGCACCTTTACGGCTCGCTCGGAGAGATCCGCGAGGTTTCCGATGGGGGTGGCCACGAGGTAGAGCGTTCCGCGTTCAACGCGGTTCTTTTCCTCGGGGAGGCAGTCCTTTCTTTTTTGCGAACTCATGGAGATATTCCTTTCTTCTTACTTTTGCCTTTTGCAGATCCGTCACGCAAAGGGAAAGCCCGGCATAGGATACGGATAGGGGCGCATCGGTCGCCGAGCAACGGAGGAATCTATGGCAACGAAAATTTACATTGATCAGGGACATAATCCCGAAAACCCGAATGCGGGTGCGGAGGGGAACGGGCTTCTCGAGCAGGACATCACCTATCGCGTTGGTCAGGAGCTGGCCGCGCTGTTGCGTGCCGATCCGAACTTTGAGGTGCGGCTTTCACGCCCCACACCCGAAAGCACGCTCGGCACGTCCAATTCCACGAGCCTGCGTGCGCGCGTGGATGACGCAAACCGCTGGGGTGCGGATGCCTTTATCAGTATTCACACCAATGCGTCTGACAATCCGCGTGCGGGAGGGGTAGAGGCCTTTGCCTATTCCTCACCGTCGGTTGCCTTTTCCTTGGGGGAGGACATCGTCGAGCGGCTTTCGTCGGTCACGGGCCTTCGCGACCGCGGAATGAAGGTGCGACCCGGGCTTTACGTTCTGCGCCGTACTGCGATGCCTGCCGTCCTTGCGGAGATCGGCTTTATCACCAATCCCGAGGAGGCGGCATTGATGAACCGCGATCCGGCGCTCTTTGCCCGGGGGATCTACGAGGGGATCCTGCAATACTATTCCTGAAGAACGTGGGGGAGCTTTTGACAAGTTCCCCCACGGTGTTTTGCAGTTGACGGTTCAGCGCTCCTCGCGGAAGTAGGACTGTCCGAGGGAGGCAGGAGGTTGGTTCTCACGCTTCTTGCGAATGCTCGTGATGATCAGGACGAGGATCGTGACCACGTAGGGGAGCATTTCCAGAAGAGGGGTTGCGCTCATGGGGAGCGTCAGTCCCAAAAGTCCGGGAATGAAGGAGCCTGCTACAAAGAGCGCACCGAAGATCATCGACCCGAAAAAGCTGAGATAGGGACGCCAGAGTGCAAAGATGACGAGTGCGATGGCAAGCCAGCCGAAGGGCTCAATATTCAGGTAGGCCTCGGGGGAACCGGAATAGTCCATGATATAGAACAATCCGCCAAGCGCGGCAATGCCGCTTCCGATGCAGGTCGCTCCGTATTTGTAAGCCGTCACGTTGATGCCGACCGCGTCTGCCGTTGCAGGGTTTTCACCGACTGCACGCAGATGCAGGCCAACGCGTGTGCGACTCAGCACAAGGGATGCAACGATCGCAACGACGACTGCGAGATAGACCATGACACCCCAGTATTTAAGAGAGTCCGTTCTATCCGAAAAGGGAAAACGGAAATAGTCCAAGGCATACATGTACTGCAAGGGACGGATCTTGGAAATGATGAATTTCATCATACCCACACCGAAGGTCGTCATGGCAAGACCGGTCACGTTTTGATTGGCGTGCAGCGTAACGGTCAGGAAGCTATAGATCGCTCCCATCAGGACTCCGCTGAGGAAGGCTGCGAGGATCGAGATGATCACGATCAGCATCGGGGGGATCCCCGATCGGTACATCAGCTGAAGGGCAATGCATCCTCCGGCGCCACCCATACACATAATGCCCGGAATGCCAAGGTTGAGGTGTCCTGCCTTTTCGGTCAGGATCTCTCCAACCGAGCCGTAAAGAAAGGTCATGCCAAGTGCGATCGCATTAAAGAGATAATTGATCCAGCCGTTCATTTGCCGACGCCTCCTTTCTTGTGCGATACACGGGATTTGATCTGGTAATGGATGAAGAACTCACATCCGATGATAAAGAACAGAATGATTCCAACGACAATGTTGGGGAAGGCGGAGCTGACGTTGAAGATGGTGGACATCTCCGCGCCGCCCTGCTGCAGGAAGATGATCAGCGCGGACGTGCCGACCATGATCAGGGGATTGAATTTGGCAAGCCAGGAAACCATAATGGCGGTAAAGCCAAGACCGCCGACGGTTGCCGTGGTGATCGAATGGTCGAGCGCCGCAACGATGAGGAAGCCTGCAAGACCGCAGATCGCTCCGGAAACCAGCACGGTGCGCGTAATCACGCGTCCAACGTTGATGCCGATATAGCGAGCGGTCTTCTCGCTCTCGCCGACGACGGAGATCTCATATCCTTGCTTCGTGTAGTTAAGGTAAATGTAAACCAGGACGGTCAGAGCAAGCACCACGAGGATCAAGAGGAGATACTCGTTGTAGAGCCTTGGCAGATGTCCAAAGGCAACCTCGCCAAGCGTGCTGGAGCCGTCTGCCTTGGTCCACTCCATCAGGGCAAAGGCCACGAGGTAGGTCGCTACGTAGTTCATCATCAGAGTGAAGAGCGATTCATTCGTTCCCCATTTTGCCTTGCAGATCGCAGGGAAGAGCCCCCAGAATGCACCGGCAAGAACGGCCGCTACAAGCATGATCAGAAGCAAGAGCGGGTTGGGAATGCTGTCGCGCAGGTAGTAGGCGCAGGCGATCGATGCGAGCGCACCTACCAGAACCTGTCCCTCGCCGCCCAAATTCCAAAAGCGCATGCGGAAGGCGGGAGTAACGGCAAGCGAAATACAAAGCAGAACGGCGGAATCCTTAGCGAATTTCCAAATGCGTCGGCTGGATCCGAGCGAGCCGCTAAAGAGTGTGGAGATGAACTTCAAGGGGTTGGCCCCGATCAGGAGTGTGGAGAGAACGGAGCAAAGCAAGAGAGCCGCAAGGATCGCTAAAAAGCGGATCAGCAAGGCCTTCCCGCGGGACATGCCTGCCCGCTTGACAATGTGAAAGCGCGGGTCGCGGGTATGCTTTTCATGCTTCTGCACGGTCAGATCCCTCCTTTTCCTTTTGTGATTCGATTTCGGCCCTTGTCTGTGTCATCAGAACGCCGATCTCTTCCTTCGTTGCGGTACGGCCATCGACAATACCGCTTACTCGGCCGTTGGCTATGACCATAATGCGGTCGCAAAGCTCTACCAAAACGTCAAGGTCCTCTCCCACGAAGATCACGGCCACGCCCTGCTGCTTTTGCGCGGTGAGAAGATTGTAGATGGTGTAGGAGGAGTTGACGTCCAAGCCGCGGACGGGGTAGGCCGCCATCAGAACGGTGGGCGCTGCGGCGATCTCACGTCCAACCAAAACCTTTTGGACGTTTCCGCCCGAAAGACGGCGGACGGGGGTTGCTGTGCCGGGGGTGGAGATCTGTAATTCCCGAATGATGCGGTCGGCCAGATCCTTCGGCTTTTTGCGATCAACGAAGAGGGAATGTCCGCGCTTATAGCTTCTGAGCATCATGTTGTCCACAATGTCCATATTGGCGACCAAGCCCATTCCAAGGCGGTCCTCGGGAACGAAGGAAAGACGCACGCCAAGCTCGCGGATCTGCATCGGCGTTTTGTCGCGCAGGTCTTCCTCCTTATCGGTCTTAGGATTATGGTAGAGGATCCTTCCGCCGGCAGGGTGCTGCAGGCCGGCGATGGTTTCGAGCAGCTCGCGCTGTCCGCTTCCCGCAATTCCGGCAATGCCGAGAATTTCGCCGGAGCGCGCGGTGAAGCAGATGTCATCCAAAACCTTGATGCCGTCTGCGTTGACCAAGGAAAGGTCGGAAACGAGAAGACGGTCCTGCGTATTTTCGGGCTCGGGACGGTTGATGTTGAGGGATACCTTCTGTCCAACCATCATTTCCGTCAGCTCTGCGGGATTGGTGCTTGCGGTTTCCACCGTGGCAATATGCTCACCCTTGCGGAGAACGGCAACGCGGTTGGAGAGGGAAAGGACCTCGTGCAGCTTATGCGTGATGATGAGGATGGATTTTCCGTCGTCGCGCATTCTTTTGAGAATGGCAAAGAGCTTTTCGGTTTCCTGGGGGGTCAGAACGGCGGTAGGCTCGTCCAGAATGAGAATATCCGCTCCGCGATACAGCACCTTGATGATTTCCACGGTCTGCTTTTCGGAGACCGACATTTCGTGGATCTTCTTCTTCGGATCAATATGGAAGCCGTAGCGTTCGGCGATCTCCTGAACGCGGGCGTTGACCTCCTTGAGGTTGTAGCGCTCGCCGTCGTTGATGCCGAGAACGATGTTTTCTGCAGCAGAAAAAAGATCGACCAGCTTAAAGTGCTGATGGATCATGCCGATCTTATGGCGGAAGGCGTCCTTCGGAGAACGGATCACCACTTCCTGTCCGTCTACCAGGATCTGTCCCTCGTCCGGGAAATAGATTCCCGCGATCATATTCATCAGGGTCGTTTTTCCGCATCCGTTTTCGCCGAGAATGGCAAGGATCTCGCCGCGATAAACGGTGAGATCGACCTTTCTGTTTGCGGCAAGGGAGCCGAAATATTTGGAAACCTGTTTCATTTCCAGTGCAACTGTTTTGTTCACGCCGTTACCTCCAAAAGTAGTGTGAGAAACAAAGCTTGAAGAAACCGTCCGAGGCATAGCGGATCGGACGGTCTGTTCAAACCTTGTTAGGCCCGAAAAACCAAGACGAGGCGGAGTAGGACTCCGCCCGTCTTGTAGGAAGAACAATTAGTACTCTGCGTTGAGCAGGGTGATGCCGTCGATGCGGATATCGAAGTAGGGAGCGGAGCGGAACTCGGACTCGTGGAAGTATCCGTCAGCGATTACCTCGGTGTCGGGGGTGTAATCAGCATCGGTGTTAACGTCAGCCAGATAAGAGGTCAGGGTCTGGCCGCCAACGGTGAAGGTAGCGGTGTCAAAGACGTGGATCTCGCCGTTCTGGAGCTTGCCTGCAACCTCCTTGAGCTTTGCGAGAGTGCCCTCTGCAGCAGCCTTCTCGTTGATACCGGTCAGAACAACGGAGCCCTCGTGAGCCTCGCCGCACCAGTCGTCAACGATTGCAGTGCCCTGGCATACGCTCTTGATCATGTAGAGGAAGTAAGGAGACCAGTCGATCTTGGAAGAAACGATGAAGGTGTTGGGGCAGGCGTCTGCGGTGCTTCCGTTGTAGGAAACGTTGGGAACGTTTCTCTCCTCGCAAGCGGAGGGAGCGCCCATGGAGTCTGCGTGCTGGCTGATCAGTACGCAGCCGTTATCCATCAGAGCGTTAGCGGCGTTCTTTTCCTTGATCTCATCATACCAGCTACCGGTGAACTGAACGTCCATGGTAACGGTGGGGCAAACGGACTTTGCGCCAAGATAGAAGGAGGTGTAGCCGGAGATAACCTCAGCGTAGGTGAATGCACCAACGTAGCCCATCTTTGCCTTGTCAGCGGTGATCTTGCCCTCAGCGATCATCTCGTTGAGCTTCAGACCTGCTGCAACGCCTGCCAGGTATCTGCCCTCGTAAATGGGAGCAAATGCGTTGTGGAAGTTGGCAAGGTCCTCAGTGTGGGCCATGGTACCGGTTGCGTGGCAGAATTGAACGGCAGGGAACTCCTTTGCTGCC
>JAFNVK010000171.1 GCA_017379815.1 Clostridia bacterium | reverse complement strand
CCGCTCCCAGACCTCGCCCGTTCAGGTGCGTACCATGGAGCATCAGAAGCCTCCGATCCGCATTATCTCCCCCGGCCGCGTATACCGCTCCGATGCGCTTGACGCCACCCACTCGCCGCTCTTCCATCAGCTGGAGGGCCTGGTCGTGGACAAGGGCATTACCATGGGCGACCTCAAGGGAACGCTTGAGATCTTTGCCAAGAAGCTCTTTGGCGAAAACACGCGCATCCGCTTCCGTCCGCACCACTTCCCCTTCACGGAGCCTTCCGCCGAGGTGGACGTTTCCTGCTACGTTTGCGGCGGCAAGGGCTGCCGTCTGTGCAAGGGCGAGGGCTGGATCGAGATCCTCGGTGCCGGCATGGTGCACCCCTTCGTGCTTTCCAACTGCGGCATTGATCCCGAGGAATACTCCGGATTTGCCTTTGGCCTGGGCCTTGAGCGTATCGCCATGAAGAAATACGGCATCGACGACATTCGTCTGTTCTATGAGAACGACGAACGCTTCCTCGAGCAGTTCTGAAGGAGGTAAACAAGAATGAATCTTTCGAGAAATTGGCTTTCGGATTTCGTCAACACCGACGGGATCGACAATCAGACCTATTGCGATAAATTGACCATCACCGGCTCCAAGGTAGAGGGCTTTGAGGTCCTCGGCGAGGAGATCGAAAACGTCGTCGTGGCTAAGGTCACCGCCATGGAAAAGCACCCCGATTCGGATCACCTCTGGATCTGCAAGGTGGATGCGGGCGACGCACACGGACACGACATTCAGATCGTTACCGGCGCACAGAACGTCTTTGTCGGCGCGCTCGTGCCTGCCGCACTCCCCGTGGCCAAGCTGCCCGGCGGCGTAACCATCAAGGCCGGAAAGCTGCGCGGCGTGGAGTCGAGCGGTATGCTCTGCTCTATGGGCGAGCTTCAGCTCACCGCCCACGATATGCCCGGCAAGGAGGAGAACGGCATTCTCATTCTCGATCCCGAGAACGAGGATCGCATCGGCGAGGACATTCGCGACGTGCTTCTTCTGAAGGACACCTCCGTGGAGTTTGAGATCACCTCCAACCGCCCCGATTGCCTCTCGGTGATCGGTCTGGCACGCGAGACCGCTGTTTCCTTCGACAGACCCCTCACGGTAAAAGCTCCCGTGGTCAAGGGCGCGGGCGATGGAGACGACGTAAACAAGTATCTCAACGTCAAGATCTCCGCTCCCGATCTCTGCTACCGCTACGCCGCAAGAGTGGTTAAGAACGTCAAGATCGCTCCCTCTCCGCTCTGGCTCCGTATGCGTCTGCGCGCCTCGGGCGTGCGTCCCATCAACAATATCGTAGACATCACCAACTACGTCATGCTCGAGTACGGCCAGCCCATGCACGCTTTCGACTATACCTGCCTGGACGGTGCCGCGATCGACGTGCGCCGTGCTGCCGACGGTGAAGCCTTCCGTTCGTTGGACGATACCGATCACACGCTGGACAGCTCCATGCTGGTGATCGCGGACAGCAAAAAGGCCTGCGCTCTGGCAGGCGTTATGGGCGGTGCAAACTCCGAGATCACCGAGAATACCGCAACCGTGGTCTTTGAGTCCGCTTGCTTCAACGGTGCTTCCGTCCGCGTAACGGCCAAGAAGAACGGCATGAGAACCGAGTCCTCTGCCCGCTTTGAAAAGGGCCTTGATCCCGAAAACTGCATTCCCGGTCTTGAGAGAGCCTGCGAGCTGGTTGAGCTTTTGGGTGCGGGTGACGTGGTGGACGGCATGATCGACGTCTACCCCACGCCCTGGAAGCAGACCGTGCTTCCCTTCATGCCCGAGCGCTACAACGAGTTCCTCGGCATGAATATTCCCGTGGAGCATATGCTCAACACGCTGACGCATCTTGGCTGCCGCGTGGAGGACGGAAAGATCTACGTTCCCTCCTTCCGCGCCGATCTTGGCTGCATGAACGATATTGCCGAGGAGGTCTGCCGCATTTACGGCTACGACAAGATCGAGTCCTCCAGCATGAACGCCGAGACCACCTTGGGCGGCAGAAGCCCCAAGCAGCTCTTTGAGGTGAGCACCGAGGCGGCTATGGTGGGCATGGGTTATTCGCAGATCCAGACCTACTCCTTCATCAGCCCCAAGTATTACGATAAGATCCGCATGCCCGCAGACAGCGCTCTGCGCCGCTCGGTAGTCATCTCCAACCCGCTTGGCGAGGACACCAGCGTGATGCGCACCACCGCTCTCCCCTCGATGATGGAGGTGCTGGCACGCAACAACAACTTCAACAACGAGAAGGTCCGTCTCTTTGAGATCGCAACCATCTATCTGCCGAAGGAATCTGCAAACGAGCTTCCCGAGGAGCGCCGCGTGCTGACGCTTGGCGCTTACGGCGCGACCGACTTCTACGCCATGAAGGGCATCTGCGAGAATATGCTTGCGCTTGCCGGTATCGGAAAGGCTGTCTTTACGGCCTGCACGGAGAACGATTCCTACCATCCCGGCAGATGCGCCAAGATCCTCCTGGAGGACGGCACCGAGCTTGGCATCTTCGGCCAGGCACATCCGCTGATGGCAAAGAACTACGACTTCTCCGCCCCCGTCTTCGTGGCCGAGCTGGATTTTGATGCCCTCTTTGCGAGCGGCAACACCGAGAAGACCTACCGTCCTCTGCCCAAGTATCCCGCCACCACGCGTGACTTCTCCTTCGTCTGCGACGAGGACATGGAGGTCGGCGCGATCGAGGGCGTGATGGAAAAGGCGGGCGGAAAGCTGGTTGAGAGCGTTGCTCTCTTTGACATCTACCGCGGCCCGCAGGTTGGCGAGGGCAAGAAATCGGTCTCCCTGCGCGTGACCCTGCGCGCCTCCGACCGCACCCTCACCGTTGAGGAGGCCGACAAGGTCTCCAAGAAGATCCTCAACGATCTCAAGTTCAAGATGGGACTTGAGTTGAGAGGATAATCGCATAAAAAATCCCCGTAAGCCGATCGCTTACGGGGATCTTTTTATCGGTTTGAAATTCCGCGAAGGTGGCGAAAGGTCTCCTTCTCGCCCTTTTCCTTGAGCATGATGAGCCATTCCTCAAGCTGATCGGCCGTGGCAGGATGCATCTTGTCACGCGCGCGGCCGCGCAAATAGTAGTCCAAGGCAGAGGAATCGGTGTAGTTCTTTCCCTGATAGATCTTGCTCGCCGCCACGCGGTCACAAAACATCTCCTTGACGTAGCGCACGGGCATCGGCACAGGCTCGTATCGCTTTGTCTGCATATTCAGATCCACCCAATACTCGTAGTGATGGCGGTTGCGCCCCTTGTGGTGCATCCAGGCCGCCGAATAGCCAAAGAGCTCGCGCTCGCGCTCGGTAGGGCTTCGCGTGCCCTGGTAGTAGCGCGCCCCGGGCAAAAACTCGGTGGGCGAATACTTGGACAGATCGTGGAACAGCCCCTGCCAGCCGATCCCTGCCCGAAAGCAATGGGCGATCACGCGGTGGCGGTGCTTGGTAACGGTGCAAAAGTGCGCAAACGGACGTGCCATGTCTCCTCATCCTCTCTCTCGTTCTTCGCTTCATTATACCACGGCAAGAGGGCTCTGTCAATGCGAAAGCCAACAAAAAAGCAGGTGGCAACCAAGGTTGCGCACCTGCTTTTTGCTTAGTCGATGCTCGTATCCATACGGAAGCGCATGATCTTGCGCAGGGTATTCTTGGGAAAATCCTCGGTGCGGATCTTGAGCAGACCGATCTTCTTGTACGGAACGGCCGTACGGTTGTACTCCTGAATGAAGGGATGGAAATAGGCGTATGCGTCCTCGATCCCCTTCGCCTTAAGGTAATCCTCGCTCGGGAAGATCTCGGCCACGGTGGTGTTGTAGGCAATTCCGCGTCGGCTGACACCCTCGTAGACCACCACGTCTGCCACTCCGGGAATGGAGGAAAGCGCCGACTCGATCTCCTCGGGATACACGTTCTTTCCGTTGGCCAGAATAATGAGGTTCTTGATGCGTCCCGTCACCGAGAGCCAGCCCTCCCCGTCGAGGCAGCCGATGTCTCCCGTGCGGAAGTAGCCGTCCTCGTCAAAGGCGGCCTCTGTGGCGTCGGCATCCTTATAGTAGCCAAGCATCACGTTGTTGCCCTTGACGCAGATCTCGCCCTCACCCTCCTCGTTGGGCTCGCGGATCTTGACCGTGTTCACGGGGAGGACCATGCCAACGCAGCCGGGCTTCTGGTAGCGGTTGCGGTTGACGGCGATCACGGGTGCGCACTCGGTAATGCCGTAGCCGTTGAGGATGGTGATACCGATGTTGTCAAAGAACTCGATCAGATTCTGCGAAAGAGGCGCGCCGCCGCAGATGACCAGGGAAAGCTCACCGCCAAAGGTATCAAGGATCCCCTTGAATAGCTTGCGGCGAAGGTCTACACCCGTCTTACGGAGGGCGTTGCTCACCTTAACGAGGTTGGCAAACTCCTTCTCCATCTTCTTCTCGCGGATCGCGTCCTCAATTCTGCGGCGGAAGCTCTCCAGATAGAGCGGAACGAGCACCATGTGCCCGGGCTTTTCGGCCTTGAATTCCTTGAGCAGATAGCGGATCCCCGAGGAAATGTAGATCTCCGATCCAAGGCAAACGTGGCCGACTAAGGACAGGTTTGAGCCAAAGGTATGATGGGCGGGCAGGACGCCGACCGTCTTGGGGGTGACGTGAATGACCTGCGTGCCTGCGGCGATATCCGAAAGAATGGCCTTCTGCGAGAGCATAACGCCCTTGCCCTGGCCCGTTGTTCCCGAGGTAAAGGCCAGCATAGCCATGGCGTCGGGCTGAAGGCGGGCGGTCTCGTAGGAGCGATCTCCCGCATAGCGAAGCTTTGCGCCCTCACCGATCCAAGCGACAAGGCTGTCGTCCTCCTCGGCGTCGGCGTCAAGGCGCACCACGGTGGCAATGCCCGTTTGGGCAAGGATTTGAGAAAGCTTTGCCTTTTCGATCTCGGCCGAGCAGAACACGGCCGTGCAATCTGCACGCTTAACCGTGGCGGCAAGGTCCTCCGCAGTCCAATCGGGATCGAGCGGAACGATCACCGCCCCACTTGCCAAAATGGAAAAATAGGAACAAGCCCAGGGGTAAGAGAGCTTGCCGATCAGGGCAATATGCGCGTGCGTCAGCCCGTTACGGTGAATAGACGTGCAAAGCGCGGCAACGTCCTCGCGCAGCTCAGGAAAGGAGATGCGCACCGCCTCGGCGTCGCTCGGGCACTTGCGGTAGGAATAGGCAATACGGTCCTCGTACTTCTTGGCAACCGATTCCATCATCTCGCGGACGGTCGCATAGCTCTCGGCAGGATAAAGTGGATACTGTTTCATAAAACCTCCATACGTGGTTGGGATGATCCCCGATTATTGATCGCGCTCGGCAAAGCAGGAGGGCTCGCCGTTGACGCGTGCGAAATTGCGGTATAGCTTTTCCAGGGTCGAATAAAAGGCCGTCAGCTCCTCCTCGCCGATGTCGCGGTCGATCTCGCGCTGATAGCGGAGCGCCAGATCACCGACGCGCTGCGCCAGGAGCTTGCCGCGGTCGGTCAGGTAAAGCTTTGCGTTGTAGGAGCGCTTCCCCGTCTCCCGAACGGCCACGATCTCGTTGCGCTTGAGCAGATCGATCTCGCGCGAGATGAGCGAGCGGTCGATCATGGCACAGCTTGCCAGCTCGCTGGCGGTCATCCCTTCGGGATGGATATAGAGCTCGTAAAGCCAGAAGGCGTGAACTCCCTTAATGCCGATCTCGGTGGCGTTATCGATCTTGATGCGCTGCAGGTGCTTGTTCACGCCTCCGATCAGAAGCGCAAAACGAATAAAACGGTCCTTTTCCATGCTTCCTCCTTGATGTTGACCTGTCAACAATTTATGCCTATTATAGCACATAAATGTTGACTTGTCAACATCTTTTTCCGTTTTTTCGCTTTTCTAAGCCTTTTTTGGGGGAAAAATCCTCACGCAGAAGGGTCAGACGAGGATGATAGTAGGGATCCCCCCGCTCCAAAACGTCGCCCCAACGCTTTCTGAAAAAGGCAACCTCACGCAAAAAGCGCGCCTGCTTTTCGGGCGTGTCCTCTGCCCCGCGGCTAAGCGACTCATGGTGATAGGCCTCGGCGTAAGGAGTAAAAGCAACGAGATACCCTTCCCTGCGGATGCGCAGGCAAAGGTCCACGTCGTTGAAGGCCACGGGAAGCTCCATGCAAAATCCCCCGAGCGAGCGCAGAAGCGAGGCTCTGACCATCATGCAAGCCCCCGTAACAGCGCTCAGATCCTGCACCACGGCAAGACGGGAAAAATACCCCGTTGCTCCGCGCGGAAAATACTTGTGCGCGTGCCCTGCGATCCCGCCGATGCCGAGGATCACCCCCGCGTGCTGGACCGTATCGTTGGGATAGTAGAGCAACGCCCCCACAGCACCTACGTCCGCTCTTTGCCCCAGCATCAGCATTTCCTCGATCCATTCGGGCGTCAGGATCTCGACGTCGTTGTTGAGGAGAATGACGTATTCCCCCTTGGCGTGCGCAAGCGCAAAATTATTGATGGCCGAATAATGAAACTCCCCCGAGAAGTGCAATAGCCGCACCTGCGGATAGCGTGCAGGAAGAGTTTTGTAAAAGGCAAGATGCTCGGAGGAGGTGTTGTTCTCGACCACAAGGATCTCATAAAACGGATAGGTGGTGCGCGTAGTGATGGAATCGAGACATCGCGCAAGCAGATCGCAGGCGTTACTGCTCGGGATCAGCAAGGAGACGAGGGGCGTTTCCCGAAGCGTGTAGCGGATACGGTAGGTGGTCGGCACACGCCCCTCCTCTACCCGACCCGAAAGCCCTATACGCCCAAGGTGCGCCCTGAGCGCCCGCTTGGCACTCTCTACGGCATAGGGCTTTGCTCCGGGGTCTGATGCCACCGAGCCCTTGTGCGCGCGCCAATAGTAAAGCACCTGCGGAATATGGCAAATGCATTCGGCTTTTTCGGAAAGGCGCAGGAGCAGATCGTAATCCTGACTGCCGTCATACTCCCGGCGGAGTCCTCCTCCGACACGGGAGAGCAAAGCCCTTGAAAAGACCGCCAGGTGGCAGATATAGTTGTAGCTTCGCAGAAGATCGGGGGAAAAATCCGGCTTGTAATGTGCGCAAAAGGCGTCAAGCGGGGTATGACGGAAGGTAGCCTCGTCGGTATAGAGCAGGTCTGCCCCTTTTTCCACGATTGTCCGTGCGATCGCAAAAAGCGCCCGACGGTCGAGCAGATCGTCATGGTCAAGGAGCGCGAGATAGTCCCCCGTAGAAAGCGCGAGAGCGGCGTTGGTGTTCTCGCTGATGCCGCGGTTTTCTTCAAGGCGGAGGTAGCGTATGCGCGCGTCCCCCTTGGCATAGCGCCGCACGGCGTCGGCCAGGCCTCGCCCTCCGCTTCCGTCGGCAAGGCATAGCTCCCAGTGCGGATAGATCTGCCTGCGCACCGAGCGGATCATGGCGCGCAGATAGCGGCGCGGCGTGCGATAAAGAGGAACGAGCAGGCTGATCCTTGGAGGATCGCGGAAAACGGTGCTCCGCATACGCCGCAGCTCCCGCCACCCATAGCGCGGACGCGCAGAGCCGGGCAGCCTTTGCCGCAGCTGCAGTACATATTGTCCAAGCCTTCCCGAGCGCAAATCGTGAAAAAGCCTCCGCGCGCGCAAAACGGGCGCAGAATGCCTGATCCTGCGCAAGAGCCAAATTCCCGACCTTCCCATCTCGATCTTCCTCCCGTGTCAAGCGTTGTTTTCCGTTTAGTATGCCCACGTCCCGCTCTTTCCTTGCGCAAAAAAAAATCTGCCAAGGCGATAGCCTTGGCAGATCGGTATTCTTTGGATCAGCCTTCCTCTTTTTGATAGGCGATGCGCGCGTCCCCGTTTTCCAAATGAATGATCCCACAACGGTGAAAGCCGTTTTTCTCCAACGCACGCTGCATAGGAAGATTGTCGCGGTGCGTGTCGATGCGGATATTGGGACAGAGGGAAAAGCAATGCGAAAAGCAAAAGCTCGCCACGCCGCGTCCGCGTGCCGCAACCGCGATGCGGTGGATCACGCCGTAGGGCGTATCCGAGAGCCACGCGCCGTCCTCAATGACGCGATAGGTGGGATCCTCTCCAAGGGCAAAGTAGAATACGCCCAGCAGCTCGCCCTCCTCCTCGCACACGTAAAGCCGCTTCTCGGCAATATCTGCGGAAAGCAATTCAAGCGAAGGATACTGCGTCCTCCATTGATTGGGATTTCCCTGCTCACGCATAAAGGCGCGTGCCGAGGCATAGATCTCCTCAATGCGGGAGAGCTCCTCCGTCCTTGCGGGCCGAATGTTCATTCGTTCTCGTCCTCCACAAAATTCAGCTCGATCGAGCCGATCCCACCGTCGATCCGAATGGAATGGGCTCCGTCTCCGTAGGTTTTTCCGTCCGCGACACGCTCACCGTCAAGCGCAGCACCTCCAATGCCCTTCTCCACGGTGACGGAATACTCCTCTGCACGTCCGCGCACGGTCAGCTGTGCGCTTCCGATGCCGAGATCCACGTCGGTTTCGCCGCTGAAAACGGCAGAGATCACGGTCTCACCGATCCCCATATCCAGCGAGACGTTCTGCAGAGCGCCGCTTCGAACCGTCAGATCGCCAACGCCGCAATCGATCTCGCCCGATTGGGTGATCGAAAGGCTGTCGATGACCACGTCACCAACGCCAAAATTCAGCGTGGCCTGCTTGGCGGCAATACGGTCGATGTTCACCTCGCCCACGTCGGCAGAAAGCTCCAATCGGTCAAAGAGGATCTCGGGAAGCGTCAGAGTCAGTTCCCCGACCTTGGAGCTTGTCGATCCGATCTGCATTGCCGAAAACGAGGTTTTTCGCTCGGGCTCCGCCAAGAAAAGCTCTCCTTCTTCAAGAACTGCCGTGATGGAAGGATCGTTCGTCACGATCCCCAGCGCGTCTCCGCGGCAAACGGTCAGCTTGGTGGCAAAAAGCTCGATCCTAAGGGAGGTCAGCGCGCTTCCGTCCTGCTCGATCGCAAGCTCTGTGGGCGCGTCCAGAAGCTCCTTCTCCCGATCCACGCTCGCCAGGCGCGCAAAAAGCTGAATGACGCCGCCGATCATCGTGGCAATGATCAAGCCCGCCAGGGCGAGCGCGCAGTATTTGATGACCCTTTGCGTCTGCGTCATTTGATGTCCAAGCCTCCGAAGACGCAGGTGCTGTCAACGAAAACGGTCACCGCGCCGTCGATGTTGGTATTTCTCGTCTTATCCGAGGTTCCGCCGAAGACCGAGGTGGAGTCGACCTGAACGTTGACGTTTTCCGGCAGGAGCAGATCCACGCCGCCAAAGATCGCGTTAACCTCGATCGCCACGTCATGCTCGAAGATCGCGCCGCGCAGATCGCACTTGATGCCGCCAAAGACGGCCGTCAGCTCCGCGCCCTCACCGACCCTGCCGTCATAGCTGACGTTCTGTCCCGAAAAGGTGGCACAAAACTCCTTTGTGCCGGGCGCTCCGCGGTCGAGCTTG
>JAFNVK010000170.1 GCA_017379815.1 Clostridia bacterium | reverse complement strand
GGGCGCACAGAAAGGGAAGCAGGCGAAAAAAGCGGGACGTGCGCTCCCCTCTTCGGGGCTTTCTTTGGTCGATCTGTGCGGTCATGGATGTCTTCTCCTTTGCATAGAATGGTGGTAAAACAGGGGCTGTTGCACTTTACGCGAACGGGATTCGGTTTATGCAGGGCCCGGGAGGAGGAAAAGGATGCCACAAAAAGCAAAAAAATGTCTTTCGGCGCTCTGCGGTGTTCGGGGGATCGGAGATTGGGAAGGAAGAGGCGGCATGGCCGTTCTGCGTCCGGGAGGGGCAACCGTCTATTCCTGCCGCCGCATTCTTCTCTATTCTCCCGGGGAGATCCGGGTTCTCAGTGACGGCCGATGCGTATCCGTGCTTGGCGAGGATCTGCACTGCGTTTCCTTCTCGGGAGGCACGGTCTTCATCCGCGGAGCCATTCATGCGGTCTCCTATCCCGCAGGAGTGCAAGCAGAGGAGGGAAGGAAATGAGGCTGTCGATCTTTCTGTTTCTCTTCGGTGAGCGGCGCTTGCGCGTGGAACGGGAGTCCTGCGCAGCCGTGCTTGATCTTTGCTTGCAGGATAGTCTTTCGCTCCGCTTTCCTCAATGGGAGGAGGACGGAGGCCTTTGCTTTTCCTGCTCACTCAGAACCGCCAAACGTCTTCTGCGTCTTTGCCATGCGAGAGGACTTGCAATCGAAGACCTTGGTTCGCAAGGGCTTCCTATGCTTTTTTTACGGCTTCTCGGCAGACCCGGGGCTCTTGTCGGAGCGCTGTTGGCTCTTGCTCTTATCCTTCTCTCGCAGAGCTTTCTATGGGATATCCGCGTGCGCGGAAACGAGAGGATGACCACCGCCGAGGTGCTCTCCGAGCTTCGCGCCTGCGGTCTGTTTACGGGAACGTATCTTCCGGGGCTCGACGTTCCCGCACTGGAAAATCGCGTGCTCATTGCTTCCGACGGTATTGCCTGGATCTCGGTCAATCTATCGGGAACGGTGGCAGAGGTGCAGGTCGTGGAGGGGATTCAACGGCCGCCCAAGGAGCCGACGGCGCCTGCCAATCTCGTGGCCTCGGCAGACGGACAGATCGAGCTGCTTCAGGTCTATCGCGGACAGTCTGTCGTCAAGGTCGGCCAGGCGGTCAGACGCGGAGAGCTTTTGATCAGCGGGATCTATGACAGCAGCCTCGAGGGCTACCGCTTTACCCGCGCCGCAGGTGAGGTCCTTGCGCGCACCGAGAGGCATATTCACGTCGAAATCCCCCTCTCCTACGAGCAAAAGCTCTATGCGGAGGGGGAATGTAGAGAGATCGTCTTGAATTTCTTCGATTTTTCGCTAAAAATTTTCAAAAAGGCTGGAAATTGGGAGGGGTCATGTGATATAATAGAGAGAGACATCGGCTCTGCCTCCCTTGGAACCTCGGTGCTTCCCGTGCATTTGCTTGTCACGGAGAGCCTTCCGTATCGGATGCAGACCGCCGTCCGTACGCCCGAGGAGGCATCGGCCCTCGCCTTTGCGCAGCTTGAGCATGAGCTCGCCGCGCTCTCGAGGGAGGCAGAGCTTCTGGAAAAACGGATCACCGTTTCGGTCACGGATACCGCCGTTCTCCTCGACTGTACTCTGCGCTGCATCGAAAACATTGCCGTGCAGGCCGAGCTTGAGGTTGACGGCTGAGCGCTCACGGCAAAAGCGACGTCGCTATGCGGAAAGGACCTATATGAACCGAAGAATCATCCGAATGAATCAGTCCGATGCCACGGCTAAGATCTTTGGCAGCTTTGACAGCAACGCCTCCATGATCGAGTCCTATTTCTCCGTGTCTCTGCGCAACCGCGCAGGGGAGGGCGGAGACTCCATTGTGATCGAGGGCGAGAACGAGGAGCAGGTCAATGCGGCGGCGCAGTGCGTGGCCTATCTGCACGAGCTTTCCTCCAAGACCGACACGATCACCGATCAGGCGGTCAAGTACGCCATGGACATGGTGGCCTCGGGCGAGGGAGAGGCGCTGGGCAAGCTGGGGGATGCCTGCATCTGCCTGACCAGCCGCGGCAAGCCCATCAAGGCAAAGACGCTCGGACAAAAGCAGTACGTGGACGCCATCCGCAAGAACACCATCGTGCTGGGCGTTGGTCCTGCGGGAACGGGCAAGACCTTCCTCGCGGTTGCCATGGCGGTGCGCGCGCTTAAGGAGAAGCAGGTCAACCGCATCATCCTGACCCGTCCTGCGATCGAGGCGGGAGAGAAGCTCGGCTTTCTTCCGGGAGATCTGCAGAGCAAGATCGACCCCTATCTCCGCCCCTTGTACGACGCGCTTTACGAGATGCTTGGCGTGGAGTCCTACCAGAAGCTGGTGGAGAAGAACGTTATCGAGATCGCGCCGCTGGCCTATATGCGCGGTCGGACGCTTGACGATTCCTTTATCATTCTCGACGAGGCGCAGAACGCAACACCCGAGCAAATGAAGATGTTTCTGACCCGTCTCGGCTTCAATTCCAAGGCCGTCGTCACGGGCGATCTCACCCAGACCGACCTGCCAAGAGGACAGAAGAGCGGTCTTGCCACCGCCGTCAAGATCCTGTCGGGCATTGACGATATCGCCATTCATACCTTCGACGATCGCGACGTCGTCCGTCACCGTCTTGTGCAAAAGATCATCCTCGCCTACGAAAAGCACGATCGTGAGCTGGCAAGACGCGCGGCCGAGCGGCAGGCGGCAGAAAAGCAGAAATTCCGCGCGGAGCGGAAGGAAAAATAAGACCTTACCAATACAATGAAAAACGGAGAAAGATCATGAGCAGAAAAATGAAGCTGAAGGTGGCCTTTGACAACGCGCAGGAGAGCCGCCCCGTAACCTACAAGATGAAGATGCTCGTCCGCAACGCCATTGAGGCAACGCTTGACGAGGAGCAATACGAGAATCCCTGCGAGGTCTCGGTAACCTTTACCGACAACGAGGGCATTCACGCCCTCAACCGCCAGTACCGCGGCGTTGACCGCCCCACCGACGTGCTCTCCTTCCCCCTCTTTGATTACGAGGGAACGAGCGAGGAGCCGCCCGTGGACGAGTGGATCGGCATTCTCGGCGACATCGTTCTTTCACTTGAGCAGGCAGAGAAGCAGGCCGAGGAATTCGGCCATTCCTTCGAGCGTGAGGTCGCCTTCCTCTGCGTGCATTCCATGCTGCATCTTCTGGGCTACGATCACGAGACGGGCGAGGAGGACGAGCGCGAAATGCGCGCAAAGCAGACCAAGATCATGTCCGCCCTCGGCCTTGCGGTCGACGCGAAGGGATGAGAGGCAGGATGCGATGATCGATTTTCAAAAGCCTTATCGGAAGAAGGGCCAGCATGAGGAGGATACTGCAGGGAAGACCGAGAACTTCTTTTCGCGCAACGTAAAGACCATTACCTTCCTTCTGACGCTTGCCGTCTTTCTGGCCGTTTTTATTCCGATCGGTGTGATCGGTATCGATAAGATAGGCGAGCTTTTTGATCCTGCGCGCAATCTTCCCGAGATGACGCTTGAGGACGTCGTGGCGCTCTCCGAGCGCGAGGGCACGCTGTATCTTGAGGATCTGACCTGCTATCGCGGTCAGCGGGGAGAATGGACGATCGGCGTCGTTTATACGGTCTACATCGGCGAGGAGTATCTCCTTCGCGCCGTAGCCAGCCACGTGGACTTGCGTCTTGAGTCCTGCATTCTCTACAATCAGCAAACAAACGAAGAGGTTGACGTTCTTGAGGACGACGTTCGCGCCTTCCTTAGCGGTCAGCCGTAAGGAGTATATGGATGAAAAGAACCGGATTTATTACCATCGTCGGACGCCCCAACGTGGGCAAGTCTACTCTGCTTAACGCGATCCTTGGCGAGAAGATCGCCATCGTGTCGAGCAAGCCTCAGACCACGCGCAACCGCATCGCGGGCATTGAGACGCGCGGGGAGGATCAGTTCGTCTTTCTGGACACGCCCGGCATTTTTAAGGCACAGAACTCGCTTGGCGACTTTATGGTCAAAACCGCAAACAGCACCATGCAGGACGGTGACGCCGTGATCCTTGTGGCCGATGCGGGCTTTGCCCCCGGCGACGTGGAGGAGGGCATCATCACCTATCTCAAGCGCTCGGGTATCCCCGGCATTCTTGCGCTGAACAAGGTGGATCTCTACCGCCGCGAGCAGATCGCGGCCACGATCGCTGCCTATGCCGCCAAGCACGATTTCTTTGCCGTTGTTCCGATCTCGGCCAAGAAGGGAAAATACGTGGACGAGGTGCTTGACGAATGCTCCAAACTTTTGCGCGAGGGCGAATGGTTTTATGATGAGGACATGATCACCGACCAATCCCAGCGGCAGATGGCCGCCGAGGCGATCCGCGAGAAGATCCTGCGCACGGTGGATAAGGAGATCCCCCACGGCGTTGCGGTCACGGTCGAGGAGTTTGTCGAGGAGGAGACGGTCGTGCGCATCCGCGCCGAGATCTTTTGCGAGAAGGCCTCGCACAAGGGCATTCTCGTGGGCAAGAACGGCGAAACGCTCAAGCGCATCGGCTCCTATGCCCGAGAGGATCTGGAGCGCCTGCTGGACAAGCAGGTCTACCTTAACCTCTGGGTCAAGGTCAAGGAGAACTGGCGCGACAGCCAGCGCGGAATTCTGAACTTCGGCTACACCGAGGATTGACCGATCCTTACGGGATCATTTTTGGGAAAGGAGGGCGCAGCCTTGCAGCACGAGAGCATCGACGGCATCGTCGTCCGCGTGCGGGATATGGGCGATCACGATCGCTATCTGTCGGTTCTGACGGCAGAGAAGGGCAGGATCTCGATCCTGGCCAAGGGAAGCCGCTCGCTCCGCGGTCCTCAGCTTGCGGTCAGTCAGCTGTATACCTACGCCAATTTTGAATATTACCGCCGAGGGGATTTTTACATTCTCAAGGGTGGCTCCTCCATTCAGCCCTTTTATGCGTTGAGCATGGACATCGACCGTCTCAATCTCGCGGCCTACTTCTGCGACGTTATCTGCGAGGTGACCGACGAGGGAGAGCCGGCCGAGGATATGCTTCGCCTTTTGCTCAATTCGCTTTACGCGGTCAGCCGCGATCTTTACCCTCAGCCAATCGTCAAGGCGGCGTTTGAGCTTCGCGTGGCGGCTCTGTCCGGATACGCCCCCGAGCTTATGGCTTGTGCAAGATGCGGAGAGACGGTGGAGACGCGGGACGTGTATCTCGACGTGATGAACGGTGCCTTGCTCTGCGAGGACTGCCTGCATCGCGGCACTCCGCAGAAGCGGATCGATCCCGTTTACGACGATCTGCGCGAGGCCGAGGTGCTATGCCCGCTCTCGCCATCCGCGCTTGCCGCCGTCCGCTATTGTCTTTCCGCCCCCGTGGAGCGGCTCTTCTCCTTTGAGATCAAGGACGAGCAGGAGCTTCACGCCTTTTCCAAGGCGGCGCAGACCTACCTGCTCTCGCACCTTGGGCGGGGCTTTGATTCCTTGAACTTCTATCTGAGCATGCGGCAGGTGCCGCGGCCTTCCAAAGAGAGGACGATATGAATTTTTCCGATAAGACGATCAAAACCTTAGAATTTGATAAGATCACGCAGATGCTCGCCGATTGTGCCCACACCGAGGGCGCAAAGGAGCGGGCACTGACGCTGATGCCATCGTCGGATCCCGTGACCGTTCGCCGCCGCCTGCGCTGCACAACCGACGCCAAGCGTCTGATCGAGGTCAAGGGAATGCCGCCCTTCGGCTCGGTGCCCGACGTTTCGGCCTCCTGTGAGCGCGCAGTCAAGGGAGCCATGCTGAGCACGCGAGAGCTTCTTGAGGTTTCGCGCGTTTTGCGCTCTGCACGGGCACTCAACGACTATCTTAAGGACAATAAGCCCTTTGATACGGCTTTGGACGAGATCTTCGGACGCCTTTTGCCCAACCGTTATCTCGAGGAGCGGATCACCCGATCCATTCTCTCCGAGGATATGATCGCCGACGAGGCCAGCCGTGAGCTTGCCGAGATCCGTCGCAAGATCCGCGAGACCAATAACCGCATCAAGGACACCCTGCAGCGCTATATCAACGGCTCCTATTCCAAGATCCTGCAGGATAACCTGGTCACCATGCGCAACGGGCGCTACGTGATCCCCGTCAAGGCCGAATGCAAGAATGAGATGAAGGGCCTTGTGCATGACACCTCCTCCTCGGGCGCGACTATCTTCGTTGAGCCGATGGCCGTGGTGGAGGCCAACAACGAGCTGCGCATGCTGCAATCCAAGGAGACGCACGAGATCGAGCGTATCCTTTATCAGCTTTCCTCCGAGGTCAGCGAGGCCTCCGAGAGCCTGCGCCTCAACTATCTCAACCTTACCGAGCTTGCCTTTTACTTCGCCTGCGCGGAGCTTTCCTCGCGTATGCACGCCTGCGAGGCAGCGATCACGGAGGACCGCTCGATCGCCCTGCGCCGTGCGCGCCATCCGCTGATCGATCCCAAGAAGGTCGTTCCCACCAATATCTATTTAGGTAAGGATTACGACACCCTTATTATTACGGGACCCAATACGGGAGGTAAGACGGTCACGCTCAAAACGCTCGGCCTCTTTGCCCTGATGACGCAGGCGGGCCTGCATATTCCGGCGGACGACGAGTCCTCGCTCTGCATGTTCGACAAGATCCTTGTGGATCTGGGCGACGAGCAGAGCATCGAGCAGTCGCTCTCCACCTTTTCCTCGCATATGGTGACCATCGTTTCCATTATGGAGGAGGTAGACGATCGCTCGCTTTGCCTGTTCGACGAGCTGGGCGCGGGCACCGATCCCGTTGAGGGAGCGGCACTTGCCGTGGCGATCATTGAATCGGTGCGCGAAAGAGGTGCGATGTGCGCCGCGACCACGCACTATACCGAGCTGAAGACCTACGCGCTTGACACCGAGGGCGTTCGGAACGCCTCCTGCGAGTTTGACGTTTCCACTCTGCGCCCCACTTATCGATTGATGATCGGCACGCCCGGTAAATCCAACGCCTTTGCTATTTCCGCAAAGCTTGGACTTCCCGACGAGATCATTGAGCTTGCCAAGAAGCATCTGCACGCCGAGAACAAGCGCTTTGAGGAGGTCATCGGTCAATTGGAGGCGTCAAGGCTTGAGGCCGATCGCAACCGCGAGGAGAGCGAGCGCCTGCGTCGGGAGTACGAGAGATTGCGCGAGGAGACCGAGCAGAGCATCCGCCTCCGCTTCCGCGAGGCCGAGCATCAGATCGAGCAGGATCGCAAGAAGGCCAAGCAGATGCTGGAGAGTGCCAGAGCCTCCAGCGAATTCGTCTTTGCCCAGCTGGAGAAGGCTAAGCGTGCCGAGGCTGAAGGCAGGCTGACCGAGGAGCTTGATGCGGCGCGCCGTGCCGCAAGACGTGCGATCCGTGAGAACGAGGATAAGGTCGATCCCGTAGAGGAGCGCACCAACGAGTCCTACGTTCTTCCGCGCGAGCTGCGCAAGGGAGACCGCGTCTATATCGTCAGCATCGCCAAGGAGGGGATCCTGCTGGAGGCACCCGACAAGAGCGGAACGGCCTCCGTCCAGGCAGGAATCCTCAAGACCAGGACCCCAGTGGCCAATCTGCGTCTGATCGAGGAAAAGCCGAGTGTGATCAGCGGCAAGAAGGCAAAGCCGGCGTCGGATTATCACGCAAACGTCAACCGCAACGTCAAGGACGAGATCGACCTGCGCGGACTGCTGGGCGACGAGGCATGGCTCGCGGTGGACAAATATCTGGACGAGGCGACCGTGGCTAATTTCCATACCGTGCGCCTGATCCACGGAAAGGGCACGGGCGCACTCAAAAAGGCGCTTTGGCAGCACCTCAAGGGAGATCGAAGGATCTCCGGCTTCCGCATCGGTCAATATGGGGAAGGGGACGGCGGAGTGACCGTCGTAGAGCTGAAATAAGCCTTTCTTTTCAACAAATGAAGAAAACCTTGGTCATTTTGACGGTGTCCTTGGGCAAATTGGGGGAAGTTTCCTATTTTCCCCCTTTTTATTTGTCATTTTTGCCATTTTATGTGACAAAAATCACAAAAAAGGTGTTGACGAATTGTTGAATATGTGCTATAATAAGAGCACTGACGTTTTGTGAGGTGCGTATGCCCAGATTTTTCGTTCGGCGCGGACAGATCGAGGCGGGAACCGTTACTCTCCTCGGAGACGACGCCCACCACATCTCGCGCTCCCTTCGCATGGCCGCAGGCGAGCGCATCACCGTTTGCGATATGCAGAAAACCGAATACGAATGCGAGCTGACCGATTTTTTGCCGGATCGCGTTCTGGCGCGCGTGCTCACCGAAAGACAGTCGGATACCGAGCCGCCCTTTCACGCCCACGTTTTTCAGGCTCTCCCCAAAGGGGAAAAGCTGGATTCCGTCATTCAAAAGGCGGTGGAGTGCGGTGCGAGCGAGCTGACCGTGTTTGAGAGCGAGCGCTGTATTGTCCGCGTAAAGGAGGCTGCAGACGCCAAAAAGACCGAACGCAGACAGCGTATTGCCCTTGAGGCCGCCAAGCAGAGTGGGCGCGGGATCATTCCCACCGTTCATCCGGCCGTGCGCTTCCCGGAGGCGATCTCCCAAGCGGCAAACGCCGACCTGGCTCTGTTTTGCTACGAGGGCGACGGCACGCTGCCTTTGTCAAGCGTTCTGCACGACTACGTCAAGGGCAATCCGGACAAGACCGATCTCAGCATCTCGATCGTTATCGGGAGCGAGGGAGGATTTTCCCTGAACGAGGCTGAGCAGGCAAGGCGCGCGGGGCTTATCCCGGTTGGTCTTGGCAAGCGCATTCTGCGCACCGAGACGGCGGCGTCCTTCGTTCTGGCCTGCCTTGTTTACCAGCTTGAGCTTTGAGGCGACCCTCGGGATCGGGCGGAAAATTCGTAAATTTGACGGAGTCTTTGACATGCTATACATATTGCATCAAAAAGGCGAAAAAAATTAGCAAAAATATCAAAAAGCCTATTGAAAAAACACCAAAAATAGTGTAAAATAGATTTTGGTTTTCACAATTCAGGTTTCAAACAAAATGTTGAGGAGAGTCTTTCTATGTCGAATCGTTTGTTTCAGGGTGTTATTCACCAAATGAAGGATGCCATTGACCGTGTTATCGGTGTTGTGGATGAAAACGGCGTGATCATCGCCTGCTCGGAGTTGATCAAGATCGGCGAGATCCATCAGGGCGTCCGTGATGAGCTGAATTACACCGGAGAGGTCGTAACCCGAAACGGCTACACCTACCGCCCCATGACCAGCGGCCCCAAGAATGATTATATCGTTTTCGTTGAGGGCGAGGATAAGATGGCGGAGAAGATGTCCAAGCTCCTGGCCATTTCGCTTGGCAACATCAAGAACCTCTACGACGAGAAGTATGACAAGGGCTCCTTCATTAAGAATATCATTCTCGATAACATTCTCCCCAGCGATATTTACATCAAGTCCAAGGAGCTGCACTTCAACACCGAGGAGACCCGTATCGTCTTCCTGATCAAGTTCTTCGGCAAGACCGATATGATGCCCTTTGAGATGCTGCAGAATATGTTCCCGGACAAGTCCAAGGATTACGTCATCAGCGTAGGAGAGCACGATATCGTTCTGGTCAAGGACGTTAAGCCCGGTATTGAGAGCCGCGAGGTCGAAAAGATCGCCACCAACATTGCCGACACCATTTCGACCGAGTTCTATACCAAGGTGGCCATCGGTATTTCCTCCGTCGTGGAGAACATCAAGGATCTGGCCCGCGCCTACAAGGAGGCACAGGTCGCCCTCGAGGTCGGAAAGGTATTTGAGACCGAGAAGAACATCATCACCTACGAAAACCTCGGTATCGGCCGTCTGATCTATCAGCTGCCCACCACTCTTTGCGAGATGTTTTTGCAGGAGGTCTTCAAGAAGGGCAAGCTCGAGTCGCTCGACCGCGAGACCCTGATGACCATTCAGTGCTTCTTTGAGAACAACCTCAACGTTTCCGAGACCTCCAGAAAGCTCTTCGTGCACAGAAACACGCTGGTCTACCGCCTGGAGAAGATCCGCAAGCTGACCGGCCTTGATCTGCGCGAGTTTGAGCACGCTATCACCTTCAAGGTTGCTCTCATGGTGCGCAAGTACCTTAACTCCAAGCCCATCAAGTATTGATTTGTGCCTTTTCGGAGGTGCACGCACAAGCTGCCGATGTGGAAGGAGAGCCTTCCGTAGCACCGACACTTTATGATGACAGAAAGCGAAATGCGCGATGCGGATATTCCCGCCTGCGTATTTCGCTTCTGTACTGTTTTTGCACGAAAGCGCATAAATCACCCTGTCCGTTCATAGAATACCTAAAGTTGCCTCGCGAAGAACGCGGGGAGGGAAGGAAATACCCGATGAAGCAATTTCAACCGATCGATCGCCGTTCGCGGCGCGTTCTTTGCCGTGCTTGCTTGCTTCTGCTTTCGCTTTTGCTCACCCTTGGTGCGCTCAGCTCCTGTGCGGGAAACCGCTATTATCTGCAGATCATCGAGCAGCAGCAAGAGCGCATCGAGGAGCTGGAGGGACTCAACCAGCAGCTCCAAGCACAGCAGGGCGCTTACGATAAGCTCGAGCTGATCGCGGCGATCTTTGAGCAGTTTGGCTATTATTCCGGCACGTATACACAGCAGGAGATGCTTGACGCGATCCTCAAGGCGTATGCCTACGCCACGGGAGATTATTACGCCGAGTACTACACGCAGGAGGAATACGAGCAGATCACCGCGGAGAGCAGCGGCGATTACGAGGGAATCGGCGTCAGCGTCGTGCAAACGTCGGTCTCCATCGACGGCTATTCTCACTCTGTATTCCAAGTGATCGCGGTCTATCGGGATAGCCCCGCCGAGGCCGCAGGCATTCTGGTTGGCGACTGCATCTACGCCGTGAAGGGTGAGGACGGAGAATACATGACCGTTTCCTCGCTTGGCTATACCAACGCGCTGGCGGAGATCCGCGGCGAGAAGGGAACTACGGTCGAGCTTTTGGTTCTGCGTCAGGATGCCAACAAGGCTTGGCAGACGGTGGAGTTTTCGGCCGTCCGCGATACCTTTGAGGCCACCGTGGTGACTCACCGCGTCAGCGAGACCGATCCCACCGTGGGTATCGTGCATATCTCCAGCTTTGATCTGACCACGCCCATTCAGTTCAAGAACGCGGTCAATGCGCTGCTCGACATGGGCGTTGAGCGTTTCGTTTTTGACGTGCGCAACAATCCCGGAGGCGATCTGCAATCCATCAAGGCAGTTCTCACCTATTTCCTCAAGCCGAACGATCTCATTCTGAGCGCCATCAATAAGGAAGGACAGGTGGCAGGCTCTTATCGCGCCGAGCCTATGCTCTTTGCGGACGATCTCTATTCCGCCTGCAACGTTTCCAAGGATGAGATCGGAATGTACGCCGACCTTGACATGGTGGTGCTTTGCAACGGCAATACCGCAAGCGCGGCCGAGGTCTTTACGGCAACCATGCGCGATTACGGTTTGGCTAAGATCGTTGGCGAAACGACCTTTGGAAAGGGAATCATGCAGTCCATTCTTCCGCTTTCCAATTACGGCAATTTTGACGGCTATTTCAAGTTCACCTCTTACGCTTACGTCACGCAGTGCGGCGTTCCCTATCAGGGCATCGGCATTGCGCCGGACGAGGGGCTTGAGGTGGCACTCTCCGAGGAAGCGATGCAGTATAACATCTATCTCCTCCCCGAGGCAATGGACGATCAGCTCCTTTTGGCGATCGCACAGCTTGCCGAGTAACCAAACGGAATCTTATTTAACACTTCAATAAAAAAAGGAGAACTATCATGGCAAAGGGAAAACAAATGCTGTATACCCAGCAGGGATATCAGGAGCTGGTTGACGAGCTGCACCGCTTAAAGCACGAGAAGCGCGAGGAGATCAAGAACGCGATCGCTACTGCACGCGGATTTGGCGACCTCTCCGAGAACGCCGAGTACGACGAGGCAAGAAACGAGCAGGCCAAGAACGAGACCCGCATTAAGGAGCTGGAGGAGCTTCTCGAGAATGCCGTTATTCTGGACGAGAGCAGCATCGATACCAGCGTAGTCAGCTTGGGATCGACGGTCAAGCTCTTCCACGAGGGACTTGGCATGGAGATGGTCTACGATCTGGTTGGCTCCAACGAGTCCAATCCTGCCGAGGGCAAGATCTCGGATCAGTCTCCCATCGGCGAGGCTCTGATCGGCAAGCGCGAGGGCGACAGCGTACAGGTTGAGGTTCCCAACGGCACCGTTCGGATGAAGATCCTGGCCGTTTCCAGAACCCAGAACTGATTTTCAAAAAAAGGACAGCGGAACGACCGTGGCAGAGTGAAAAACGGCTCGTTCCGCTGTTTTTGAACCAAAGCAAAGGAGACCCTTATGCACCAAGAGGATAAACGGGAGGCCGGCGAGATCGTGGTCAACAACCGCTTCTTGACCTGGCTGGATAATTTTTGGTATCACTACAAGTGGCACGTCCTCGTGTCCGCCTTTTTCCTGCTGATCTGTGTGATCTGCTTTGCCCAATGCTCCACGCGGGAGACGGGCGACGTCACCGTCACCTTTGCCGGTGGATATTCCATGACGGCAGAGGAGCAGGCCACCCTTAAGACCACGCTCAATGCGGTTGCTCCCGCACGCAAGGAGGGAGAGGGAACGCTTTCGACGATGCTGAGTACGTATTCCATCTTTACCGAGGAGGAGCTTCGCGCGCTCTTTACCGATGAGGAGGGGAACTTTGACAACTACGCCTTTCAGACGGCAAAAGGGCAGACGTCCGAGCAGCTGGAGACCTTTTCGAGCTTTGTCAAAACGGGTGAATCCTCGATCCTCTTGGTCAGCCCCGAGGTCTACGAGGTGCAAAACCTGGATTACCTCGCGGTTCCCTTGAGCGAGCTGTTTGACACCCTTCCAAACGGCGCATACGATGCATACGCCATTCGCCTGGCCGACACGGAGTTTTATCAATACTACGAGGCTATTCAGTTTCTTCCCGAGGACACGCTGATCGTCATGCTTCAGCCCATGCTCCTCTGGGGACAGTCCTCGGACGCGGAAAAGTACGATACCTTCCTTGCGATGTATTACGCCATCGTCAACGCAAAGGCGCAGTAATGAAAAAGGGAAGTCCCGATGAACAAAAGCCGTTCATCGGGACTTTTTTTATTCCATATTTGCGGTAGCAACGAGGTTTGCGCCTGTGCCGAGCAGGTCGGGAAGGAGGATCTGTCCGACCGATACGGGAAGCTCGATCACGGTTGCGTTGATCAGCTTCATGCAGGCAAACATCGTTTCCTTCGGGATGGTGCGGTCGGTCTTGACGGGCACGACGCGTCCGTCGGTGGCACGGACCGTGGAGGTCACGGTACGCATCGGGTGAATGCACTCGTCATTGGCGTACTGCAGTCCGCGCGGGCAGGTGTGACCCGTCACGCTCTTGACTGCGCCGTCCTCCAGCTCCACGCGGAGCTGACAGCCCTTGGGGCATACGATACAAGTCAATTCTCTTACCATATCACTTTACCTCCAATGCAAAGGAAAGCGCCTTCGCGTCTGCAAACTGATCGGGGCGCAGGGTAATGCTCTCCATCTCACCGGGAGCAACCTTGAGCTTCTTCTTGGAATAGATCACGCGGTCGCCGTCCGAGACGCGGATGGTTACGTTGCGGTAGACGTCCGCTACGCGGAAGAATACGGTCACGTCCTTCTTCTGCGTGATGCGCTGGGGAACGGTGTAGCGGATCTTGCCGTCGGTGGTGAGCGGAATGTCGGTGCGCTCGGCGGTCAAGCCCTGAATGTAGGCCACGGCGCTCTTTCCGGCGATCTCGGCTTCCTCGGAGACGTAGTCAACGAGGTCGTGCACGTGCAGAACGTTTCCGCAGGCAAAGATGCCCTCAACGGCGGTCTGGCGGTCCTGGTCGACCACGGCACCGCTGGTCACGCGGTCAAGCTGTACGCCGGCGGTTTTGGAAAGCTCGTTCTCGGGGATCAGACCGACCGAGAGGAGCAGGGTATCGCAGGGGATGTATTCCCGCGTTTCGGGAATGGGACGGCGGTTTTCGTCCACCTTGGCGATGGTCACGCCCTCAAGTCTCTCCTTGCCGTGGATCTCGACCACGGTATGGCTCAAGCGGAGCGGAATGCCAAAGTCGTTGAGGCACTGCTCGATGTTACGGGCAAGACCGCCGGAGTAGGGCATCAGCTCGCAAACGGCGTGCACCTTTGCGCCCTCAAGCGTCATGCGGCGCGCCATGATCAGGCCGATGTCGCCCGAGCCGAGAATGACTACGTTCTTGCCGGGCATATAGCCCTTCAGATTGACGTATTTCTGCGCCGTTCCCGCACTGAAGATGCCGGAGGGACGGGTGCCCGCAATATTGAGCGCGCCCTTGGAGCGCTCGCGGCAGCCCATGGCGAGGATCACGGCCTTTGCCTGGATCTGGAACACGCCCTCCTCGGAGTTGGTCGCGGTAACCACCTTCTCGGGAGAAATATCCAGAACCATGGTGTTGAGGAGATAGGGGATGTTGCGCTCGAGCACCTGCTGCTCGTATCTCCATGCATATTCAGGTCCGGTCAGCTCCTCACCGAAGCGGTGAAGGCCAAATCCGTTGTGGATGCACTGCTGAAGGATGCCGCCAAGATGTGCGTCACGCTCCAGGATCAGGATGCTTTTTACGCCGCTGTCGTATGCGGCAACGGCGGCACTCATGCCGGCAGGACCTCCGCCGACGATCACGAGATCGATCTGCTTCATCTCAGTCCACCCCCTTGGTCTTTCCAACGTTAATGTAGGAGTCGCCGCCAAACTTGGTTACCGACTCGTAGGGAACCTGCATCTCCTGCGCGAGAAGCTCAACAATGTAGGGAGAGCAGAAGCCGCCCTGGCAGCGTCCCATCTGCGCGCGCGTGCGGCGCTTGACGCCGTCGAGGTCGCGAGGCTTCGGGTTCTGGCGGATCGCGGCGAGGATCTCGCCCTCGGTCACGGTCTCGCAACGGCAGATGATGCGGCCGTATGCAGGATCCTTTTTGATGATCTCGTTCTTTTCCTCAAGGCTTCCCTCGCGGAAGGCGTGCATGGGTGCGCGGATGGGATCAAAGGAGGGATCCTTTTCCAGCGTCATGCCGCTCTCCTTGAGCAGGCCGATGACGTACTCGGCGATCGCGGGAGCGGAGGAGAGACCGGGAGATTCAATGCCCGCCACGTTGACGAAGCGCTCTCTGGGCATATTGATGATAAAGTCCCCGGTGCTTCCGACGGCACGCAGGCCGCAGAAGGAGGTAATGGTCTGGTTATACATCACGCCGTCCACGTTCTCGCGCGTCTCACGCATGACGTGGGCAAGACCCTCGGGGGTGGTGGCCTTGTTGGTCTTTTCACCAATATCGACCGAGGTCGGTCCGGTGATCAGGTTGCCGTCCACCGTGGGCGAGACCAGAATGCCCTTGCCCATCTTGCTGGGCGTGCGGAAGATGGTATTTTTGACCAAATTGCCGCTTTCCTTATCCAGAAGCACGTATTCGCCGCGGCGCGCGTGAACGGTGAAGGAGGTATCTCCCACCATAGCGGCGATCGCATCGGCGTAAAGACCGGCTGCGTTGATGATGTATCTTGCTTTGACGGTGCGGCCGTCTGCAGCCTTGACGGTGAAGGCGTCCTTGCCGTCCTCGATCTCGGCAACCGCAAAGTCGAGCAGAAGCTCGGCACCGTTGTCCATGGCGTTTCCGACGGATGCGATCGTCAGCTCGTAGGGGCAGACGATGCTTCCCGTGGGGGCGTGCAGGGCACAGGTGGCGTTCTTCGACACGTTGGGCTCAAGGGCGTGCAGCTCCTCGGCGTCCAGCACGCGAAGCCCCTTGACGCCGTTTGCCACGCCGCGGCGATAGAGCTGCTCCACGGTTTCGCGGTCCTCGTCGGTAAAGCCGATCACGAGAGAGCCGTTGTTCTTATATTTTACGCCAAGCTCCAGGCAGGTCTTGGCCATCAGCTCAGAGCCTCGCACGTTGAGCAGGGCCTTGAGAGATCCCTCCTTGGCATCAAAGCCGGCGTGCACGATAGCCGAGTTGGCCGAGCTTGCGCCGGTAGCCACGTCGTGCGCCTTATCGAGAATACAGAGATTGAGCTTGTAGGCCGAGAGCTCTCTGGCGATCATTCCGCCAACCACGCCCGCGCCTACAACGGCAATGTCATAAATCATAGTCTGTTTCCTTTCCAAAAATCAGTGATGGACATAAGTGCTCATAATATATCACTATAAATTATATAATATTTTTTCGGTAAAGTCAATAGGATAACTCAGAAAAAAAAGAACTTTCTGCGCTTCAAAAAACACTTTCCGGAAAAAAGAAAAAGACCGGAAAGAAAAATAGATTTTTTGTCAAAAACCTCTTGCTTTTTTGGAAAAGATGTGGTAGAATAGAGCAGTATAGTGAAAAGGAATGCCCGAAAGGGCCATTCGGGTAAAAAACTGATTTGGAGGTTATCATGATTATTTCTCTCGCAGCATCCGCCAACGTTGTTTGGCAGTACGTTATCGGTGCCTGCCTCCTGCTTCTTGCAGTGGTGTTGGTTGCCGTTATCCTCAAGCAGACCGGTAAGGATAAGAGCCTTTCCGGAACCATCGCAGGAGGAGCTGAGACCTTTTACGGTCAGTCCAAGGGAACGCATCAGGATCGCATTCTGCAGAAGCTGACGATCGTGCTTTCCGTGGTCTTCGTGATCCTGGCCATCGTGCTTTGCATCCTGGCACTCTGATCAACGGAAACAAAACAAGCGGAGAAGACAGACTTGTCTTCTCCGCTTTTTTTCAATCCAAATCCACACCGCAAAGGAGCACGCGATGAACGATATACTGATTCTTATGCGCAGGATCGCCGATGCATTTTCGCTTGAAGGTGAGATCCTTGAGGCAAAGGTGATCTCAAACGGGCACATCAATAATACGTATGCCGTGACGCTTCGCCTTGACGGGGAGGACAGAAGCTTCGTTTTTCAGCGAATCAACGTCTTCGTCTTCAAAAAGCCGAGGCTGATCATGGAGAACATTGAGCTGGTCACACGCCACGTGGAGGAAAAGCTTGCCCTGCTGGGAAGAAGCCGCGACGAGGGAATGCACTTCCTCTATACGCCACAGGGCGAAAACTACTGCGAGAATGAGGATGGCTTTTGGCGCATTTCGGAGTACGTGCCCGATTCGGTCACCGTCAACTTCTCGGAGGATCCCAACGTCCTCCGCTCGGCGGGACGCGCGTTTGGACGCTTCCAGACGATGCTTTCGGACTTTGACGCAACGAAGCTGCACGAGACCATTCCGCATTTCCACGATACGCGCAGCCGTATCGCGCAGCTTTGGCAAAACGTCAAGGAGGATCCCTGCAAAAGGGCCTCGGAGGTCACGCACGAGCTTGAGCGCATTCGCGCGCTCTCTCCCACGGCCGTTCGCCTCAACGAGCTGGTCGATCGCGGAGAGCTTACCTATCGCGTAACGCACAACGACACAAAGATCAACAACGTCCTTTTTGACGCGATCACGGGGGAGGCCAAGACCGTTATCGATCTGGATACGGTTATGCCCGGGCTCGTTGCGCACGATTTCGGCGACGCCATTCGCTTTGGCGCAAGCACAGCCGCGGAGGACGAGCCGGATCTCTCCAAGGTTTCCTTGGACATGGACCGCTTCCGTGCCTACGCCGAGGGCTTCATTGGGGAGGTGCGCTCCTCCTTGACGCGTTGCGAGCTGGAGACGTTGGCCCTTGGTGCTTTCACCATGACGCTGGAGCTTGTCGTTCGCTTCCTGGACGATTACCTCACGGGGGATCAGTATTTCAAGACGGCTTATCCCGGGCACAATCTGGTCCGCGCGCGCTGTCAGCTGGCACTGGCCGAGGATATGCTTAAGAAGCTTGATGCGATGAATCGGATCGTTTCCGAAATCGCAGGCTTTGCATGCTAAACGAAAAATCAATCAAAAAGGTATCGAGCCGCATATGCGAGCATCGATACCTTTTTTGTTGTTATTGCTCGTCCACGAAGACGCGCTTGATGGCCTCGAGATAGCCGTAGCCGTAGAGGTCGTCGGGCAGGAGGTAGCTGGTCTCGGTCCACTCGTTCCAGCTGTTGACCGTGATCAGCGGTGCGCGCAGATTGG
>JAFNVK010000169.1 GCA_017379815.1 Clostridia bacterium | reverse complement strand
TCTATCTGTATCAAATTGTCTTTACATGTCTAACTTGATATAAATAGAGTTCTGAACAGAAGGCACCGAAGCTTCGGTGCCTTCTGTTCAGAACTCTATTTATATCAAGTTAGACATGTAAAGACAATTTGATACAGATAGATTACTCCTGTGCCTTCTTTCTCAGTTCGAAGCAAGCACTGCAGTATACGGGTCTGTCGTTGGAGGGCTGGAAGGTGATCTTAGCCTCTCCACCACAGTCGGCGCAAACTGCCGTGAAGTACTCACGGGGAGCTCTGCCGGCGTTCTTCTTGGCATCGCGGCAAGCCTTGCAGGCCTTGGGCTTGTTCATAAAGCCCTTTTCTGCATAGAATCTCTGCTCGCCGGCCGTGAAGACAAACTCATTGCCGCAATCCTTGCAGACAATGGTCTCGTCGACAAATTCTTTTTCTTCTACTGCACCGTAGGTTTCGTCTTGGAACATGGTAGTACCTCTCTCTTTGTTCATGTGAAATGAAGATTTTACCCCAGACGGATTTCAACCGTCACCTTTGAAACAACGTTCTTCTTAAACTATGTGGGCGTGTCAAGAATAGGGAAGCCCCGACCTCAGCTTTTTGCGAATGCGATAGATGGCGTTTTGCACGCTTCTCTCGTCGGTCCCGAGCAGGGAGGCAACCTCCTTGGCGGTGCGGCCTGCGAGATAAAGCCACCAAACGCGGTTTTCGTACTCCGAAAGGATGCCGCAAACCTGTTGGCAAAGCGCCGAGTAATTCTCCTGCTCCACCAGCCGCTGGGCAGGATTGGCAGAGCATTCGCCTTCGGTGAGGATAGGCTCCTCCTCCAGAGAAACGGTATGCTCCAGGTGCTTGAGGGTACGCAGATGCGAGATCAAGCGATTGCGGATGCATTCCTTGGCAAAGTAGCCGAAGGGGATCTGTGCCCGGGCGGTGTCGTATCGCATCAACGCGCGATAAAACGCCACCACTGCCTCCTGATGCAGATCCTCGCGGTCCTGCAGGGAAAGGGCGGGAAGGGAGAAGCGTGCGGTCATGGAATCGATCAGCGGAGCGTACTGCCCGAGCAGCGCTTCAAAGGCAGACTGGCTGCCGCCCTGCGCGTCCAGGAGCAGGGGGAGAAGCAGGGGATCGGGGGTGTTTTGCTGATGACTCATGGGTTGACGCGTACCTTTCCGGTGGATTTTTCCTTCGGGAATTGCCACTCTCATGGCGGTTCACACTATTCTGAATACCATTATACCATATTTTTGACAAATGTCAATAGGAATTTTTGTGCATATCTTGTCGAAAGTTTACATATTTTGAATTTTGAAGTCGTTTTGCACAAAAAATCCTCTCGCCGTTTGTTCAACATTCCAACTTGCGGGCTTGCTTTTGGATAATTTGAACAGAGCGAGAGGAAAATTCTTGGTGGTTTTTATTTTGTGGAAATAGAACAAAACGTTAACGATCGAACAGATAATCGACCTTTCCGCACAAAAGAGCCATAATGCCGCGGTACATGACCTCGGGGCGCTCGCGGAAATTGCGGCGGATCTGCTGGCATCGGTATTCGGAATCCACGTTGATCTTGACGCTGAGCGTCTCCTTGCCCTCCTCGCGGATCCAGAAGGTCACGTCGTAGGTGGCGTCGGCCAGGTGCTGCCAGGAGCAATCCAGCGTGATGTTGCGCTTTTTGAAATCCAGATAGCGCAGGGCACAGGTCAGGCTCTTATCCAGCACCGATGCGCGGATATCGCTGCGGAGCTGCTCGGCAACGAGCGCGCCCTTCCGCGTGACAGAATAGAGCGGATCGCCGAGCTCGCTGACGCCGTCCTGCATGATGAGGTCCTGGTCCAGCATTTCGTGGAAGGATTCGGCAAAATCCAGGTACATGACGTAGTCGTTCTGCATCACGATGTCGTTGATGGTCACAAAATCCATGGGGTAATTGATGTTTCGCATGAGATATAGAACGAAGATCTTGACGGTGTTTTTGCTCCCGATGGAGGATGATGGCATGAGGATCTGCCCCCTTTCCTTAGAATACGGCTTTCACGTCCTCAGTATAGCATATTTTTTTCATTTTTTCAATAGTTTTGTTTGCATTTCGGAGAATTTTGTGTTATGATATAAGGGTAAGACCGAAAACCCATGACGAAAGGATTTTACAAACATGCTCCAGATTGCAATTTTGGGCTTTGGCGTCGTTGGCAGCGGCACGGCAGAGGTCCTGCAGGAAAACCGTGCGCGCATCGCAAAGCATTGCGGCGAGGAAGTGAACATCAAATATATTCTTGATCTGCGCGACTTTCCCGAGCATCCGCTGGGAGACCGCGTGGTGCACGACATCAACGTGATCCTTGCGGATCCCGAGGTGGTCCTCGTGGCTGAGATGATGGGTGGCTCGCACCCGGCCTACGAGTTTACCGTAGCGGCTCTGCGCGCGGGAAAAAGCGTTGTCACCTCCAACAAGGAGGTCGTCTCCACCTTTGGCGACGAGCTTCTGGAGATCGCACGCGAGCATCACGTGTCCTATTATTTTGAGGCCAGCGTGGGCGGCGGTATTCCGATCATCCGTCCTCTGCAGACCGATCTTGCCTCCAACGAGATCCTCGGCATCAGCGGTATTCTCAACGGCACGACCAATTTTATCCTGACCAAGATGAAAAACGAGGGCGCGGACTTTGCCACCGTGCTCAAGGAGGCGCAGGCGCTGGGATACGCTGAGGCAGATCCTACTGCCGACGTGGAGGGCATTGATGCGGCGCGCAAGATCGTTATTCTGGCGGCGCTTGCTTATGGCGTTCTTCTTGACCCGAAGAGCATTTCCACCACGGGAATTACGGGGATCACTGCCGACCATACCGCCGTTGCGGACAAGCTGGGCGGAGCGATCAAGCTGATCGGACACACCGAGCGCGTGGACGGACGGGTGCTTGCCATGGTCTCGCCCTTCCTGATCCCCGCAGGCAATCCCGTTTGCCACGTGGACGGCGTTTTCAACGGCATCTTAGTGGACGCCAATATGCTTGGACGTGCGCTCTTTTACGGAGCGGGAGCGGGCAAGCTGCCTACCGCAAGTGCAGTAGTGGCGGATATTCTCGATATTCTCTCGCACAAGGAGGGTGAGCATCTTTCACCCGTTTGGCGCCGTGCCAAGACGGAGGACGTGGCCGACGCGAATGCCTTCGTCTGCCGTCGCTGCTACCTCATCGAGGGCTGTCCCCGTTGCGCGGAGAAGGCAAAGGGCGCCTTGGGTGCTGAGATCTGCGAATTTGTCCGCGAGGGCGCATTCTTCGTCGTCAGCCGTCCCATGTCGGGCAAGGAAGCAGAGGAGGCTCTGGCTTCGACCGGACTTGAGGCAGTCTTCTGTTTGCCCGTTCTGGACTAACGTACGCATAACGAAAACCCGACCGAGTGCTTGGCGCTCGGTCGGGCTTTTTTGTCAGTAGAGCAGAGTAAGCCTCGCTTTGGAGAGCACGTGCTTGCGCAGACTGAAAAAATAGTATTTGCGGATCAGAAAGACGTCCCTCTCCTCCTCGCGCAGGGTGCAGTAGAAGCGGCCTTTTGCAGCAAGCCCCTTGGACGAGATCAGAAAGGGGGAGACAACGAGAATGGCCTGCCCGCGTGCCTTGAGGTCGCGGAGGTTCGCGCGGAAGAAGGGGCTTTGCTCGGGGGAGAGAAACAGAACGGTTACCTGCCGTCCCGCAAGACGCTCCTGCAAAAAGCGGTTGGAGCGGCGGGATTCGAGGAGCGCCGTCAGGAGCAGACCAAGCAGTAGAGCGCCTCCCAGAGGGAGAAGCACCAGGAAGAGCGCCGTGCCAAGAAGCACGAGCGTTCCCGTTTGCAGTATGGCGGCGGCGATCCCGATCAGCCGAACAACGAGGGCAACCGTGCGAAAGCGGCGGACGTACCGCAAAAAGCGGCTGACCTGCACGTAGAGCGGCGCCTCGGTGATCAGGCTGTGCAAATATCCGAAAAAGAAGCGGTGTGCGGTCATGCGGCGATGTCCCTCGGCACTCCGCCAAAGCTCCTCGGCACGCGCGGAAAGGAGGGAGGCGTGCGGATCAGTCGTCCTCAAGGAAGATCCTCCGACGCATCAGACGGCAAAGCCAGCAAAGCGGAATGCTGATCGCGAACCACAGAGCAGAGTAGGGCAGACAGATCTGCCCGAGGAATTGGCAGGGAAGTCCGCTGTAATCCCAGATGCCCAGCCCGAGCCAGCGATTGAGCAGACACCCTGCCGCAAGCTCCACTGCCGTGATGAAGAGCGCGGATTGCAGAGCGCGAAGCCAGAGGCGCGCGTGCGGATAGGTCTGGTTGAGGCGGTAGATGAAGAGAAAGCAGACCGCTCCGCAGACGCTCATGCTCCAATGGGAGTGTCCGCGCCAGAGCAGCTCTGCGGCGTAGTAGCCTACCCCTCCCGTGAGCAGAAGCAGGGGCAGCTCGGCCAGATGCTGGATATGCTCCTCCAAGGGTTCTTCTTTTTCCATTGCACAGACCTCCTTCCGGCCAAAGCTCGCCGTTCGCTTTTCTTTTTCGTGTGCTTTCACGCATAGTACCTTCATTGTGCACCGAAAAAGGGAAAAAAATTCAAAAATCTATTGTAAATTCCAAAAGGATTTGTTATAATAAAGAAAGATCAGAAGGAGGCACGGCCGACGGATCACGTCTGCAGGTGCACCTTCGCACACCGTAGCCGCGGAATTTCCCCACGCTACGGTCCGATTGGAGGAAGAGCAACATGAGTGAGAAGTTTTATTTGACAACGGCCATTGCCTACGCATCCAAGAAGCCGCACTTCGGCAACACCTACGAGGCGATCATGACCGACGCCGTTGCGCGCTATCGCAAGGCACGCGGCTACGAGGTCTTTTTCTGCACCGGCACGGACGAGCACGGACAGAAGATCGAGGATCTGGCCAAGGAGTCGGGCGTTACGCCGAAGGCCTACGTGGACGGCGTTGCGGGTGAGATCCGCAAGCTCTGGGACGGCATGAACGTGGAGTACGATCACTTTATCCGTACCACCGACGATTATCACGAGGCGGCCGTGAAGAAGATGTTTACCCGCTTCTACAACCAGGGTGATATTTACAAGAGCCGCTACGAGGGCTGGTATTGCGTGCCCTGCGAGTCCTTCTTTACCGACACGCAGGCGGCAGAGGGCAAGTGCCCCGATTGCGGACGCGAGGTCCAGCGCGCAAGCGAGGAGGCCTACTTCTTCAACATGAAGAAATACGCAGACCGCCTGATGGAGTATATCGACACGCATCCCGGCTTCATCGAGCCCGAGAGCCGCAAGAAGGAGATCGTCAACAACTTCCTCAAGGCAGGCCTGCAGGATCTTTGCGTATCCCGTACCTCCTT
>JAFNVK010000002.1 GCA_017379815.1 Clostridia bacterium | reverse complement strand
GAAGTCCATGAGCGGGAGAGGAACAAACCAAAATCTGTATTGCAGTACGGGCGAACGAAAACTCCCCTTTGCTGCACAAAAAAAGGAAGTACGTTGTTCGCACTTCCTTCCGAGGGTAGCAATATCTTTTTTCAGGGGAGTTTTTGGGGGGGCGTGGGGGACTTTTTTCAAAAAGTCCCCCACCAAAAAGCCCGCGTCCCCGTTATGATTTGGGCAGGCGCACCGAGAAGGTCGTTCCCTTCCCGACCTCGCTTTCGACCGTGACCGTCCCGCCGCCGAGGCGGACGATGCGATCCACGAGGGAGAGGCCTATGCCGTATCCTTTTTGGTGATGCGAGGGGTCGCCTTGGTAGAATTTTTCAAAGACGTGCGCTTGCACCTCAGGGGTCATGCCGATGCCCGTGTCCTCCACGCGCACAAGAACCGATTGGCCCTCGTCGGTGAGAAAAACGCGCACCGTGCCCCCTTCGGGCGTGAATTTGATGGCGTTGCTGAGCAGATTCGTCCAGACGTGCGAAAGCATATCCTCGTTGAAGCAGAAGCGAACGGCGTCAAGCTCGGGCAGGATCTCCAGCTGCTTGGCCGTCCAGAGCGGCTCCTGCCGCAGAATGCACTGCCGCAGCTGCTCGTCCAGATAGAACTCGGTCTTGTCGCCCACGATCTGCTGGTTCTCCAGCTTGGAAAGCTCCAGAACGTCGGAGGAAAGCTGGGAGAGGCGCCCTGCCTCCTCGGCGATGATGCGCGCGTATTCCTGCCGCTCCTCCTCACGCAGATCCCCGCGCAAAAGCTCCTTGGCAAAGCCGCGGATGGACACGATGGGCGTTTTGAATTCGTGCGAGAAGTTATTGACAAAATCGTTGCGAAAAAGCTCGATGCCGTCCAGCTCGCGCACCATGTCGTTGAAATTCCGGATCAGCTCACTCATCTCGCTCTCGCGATTGGCGGGAGACTTGACCGTCACCTTGTAATTGCCGTTCCTTACCTCGCGGATCGCATCGATCACGCGGTTGATCGGGCGCAGATAGTAGCGGCCGAGAAAGCCGGTCAGCGCCGTGGCCACGCTCGCACAGATCAGGAGCAGAACCACGCACAAGTAGATCGGGTTGAGCACGAGACGAAGCACGATGGGCGTTGCCCCAAAGAGCAAAAACATCAGCACCGTGAACAAAACCGTCAGCACGCCTGCCAGCATCACGGTGAAAAAGACGAAAAGCGTCAGGTGCCAGCGCAAAGTATTGTAGTAGCGTATCTTGCCCCAGCGCTCGTCAAGCCGAGCCGCGGCCTCGCGCCTTTTTTCTCGGCCGAAGCGGCCCTCTTTTTTTCTTTTCTTCATCACAGAATAACCGCCTTGTAGCCCAGACCGCGCACCGTGATGATCTGAAAATCACCGTTCTCGCGGAAGCGCTCACGCACGCGGCTGACGTGCACGTCCACCGTCCGCTCGTCGCTCTCGCTGTCCATATCCCAGATCTCGTCCATCAGCTGACGGCGCGTGTAGATCTTGTTGGGGTAGGAAAGCAGCTTGAAGAGCAAGAGGAACTCCTTTTGCGGCAGCTCCATCATGCCCTTGGGTGTTTTGACCGAAAGCGAATCGTAAAAGAGCGTGGTCTGCCCTACCGTCAGCTTGCGCTCCCCCGCGATCTGCGAGCGGCGAAGCAGGGCGGCGATGCGCAGGATCATCTCCTCCTCGTCCACGGGCTTGACCATGTAATCGTCCGCGCCGATGATAAAGCCGCGCTTTTTGTCGTTCTGCGTCTCGCGCGCCGTTACCATCAGGATCGGAATATTGCAGCCTGCCATGCGCAGGGTGTTGGTGAACTCGTAGCCGTCCATGCGGGGCATCATCACGTCCAGAATGATCAGATCCACGTGCTTGCGGTCCATGATCTCCAGCGCTTCCACGCCGTCGCAGGCCGTAATGGGCTCGTAGCCGTAGCGCGTGAGGATCGCCTCCATCAGGCGGCGCGCGTTCTTATCGTCCTCCACAATCAGAATTTGAAACATAGGGTCACATCCTTTCTTTTCCCTTCCATGATACAACACAAATATGAACCAAATATCAACAAATAAAAAATCTATTTACACTATTTACAAATCCGGAATTTGCGTGTATAATAGAATAAGCACGCAAAGCACATGGCCGGAGGTATAGCATGGAACAGTTCAGATCGGCATGGAAGCAAATGCACAAAACCGTACGCAAAGCGCAAAAGCGCGCCGTCCGCACGCTCCTCGCCGCAAAGGAGGAGATCCGCGACACGGTGGACGCCGTGAAGGAGCGCGACCCTGCCGCAAGAAGCACCGCGGAGATCCTTCTGCTCTATTCGGGCGTGCACGCCGTGATGGCGCACCGCCTCGCGCATAAGCTCTATCAAAAGAAGCACTACTTCGCCGCCCGCGCCGTCAGCCAGACGGCACGCCATCTGACGGGCATTGAGATCCACCCTGCCGCCACCATCGGCAAGGGCTTCTTCATCGACCACGGCATGGGCGTGGTGATCGGTGAGACCACCGAGATCGGCGACAACTGCACCATCTACCAGGGCGTGACCCTGGGCGGAACCGGCAAGGACGTTGGCAAGCGCCATCCGACGCTCGGCAACAACGTGATGGTAGGCGCCGGCGCAAAGGTGCTCGGTCCCGTGACCATCGGCGACAACAGCAAGATCGCGGCCAACGCCGTTGTCCTGCATCCCGTTTCGGAGAACAGCACCGCCGTTGGCATTCCCGCCAAGGTGGTCCGCCGCGACGGACAGCGCATTCGCAACGACCTTGACCAGATCCACATCCCCGACCCCGTCTCCCAGGAGCTGCAAAAGCTGGCGGCCGACCTGCGCCGCCTGGAGAAGCAGCTGGAGCTTTCCGAAACGACCGAACGAAAAGAAAGAGGAAACTGACATGGAACAAGCAACCCGCCGCGGCCGCTTTATCGTCTTTGAGGGCATTGACGGCGCGGGAAAGACCACGCAGATCGAGCTTCTGGCAAAGCACCTGCAGGCGGCAGGACGCCGCGTTTACCGCACGGCCGAGCCCACCGAATCGGTGACGGGAGGCCTTTTGCGCGACGCGCTCTCCGGCGTGAGCCGCCGTACCGCCGCGGAAATGGCCGCACTCTTTACGCTCGACCGCATCTTCCACAACGTCAACCCCGTAAACGGGATCGAAAAAATGCTCGCGGACGGCGTGGACGTCATCTGCGACCGCTATTACTATTCCTCCCTGGCCTACCAAGGGAGCGAGACCGACGCCGAGTGGGTGCGCGCGATGAACATCAACTGCCCCGAGATCCGCCGCCCCGACATTTGCATTTTCCTGGACCTGACGCCAGAGCAGAGCATGGAGCGCATCAACCGCAACCGCGTGACGCATGAGATCTACGAGACCGAGGAGCGCCTTGAGCGCGTGCGCCGTCAGTTTATGACCGCGATCGAAGCCCTTCGGGAAAGCGACAACGTCGCCGTGGTCAACGCCGCCTCCACCCCCGAACAGGTCCACGCCGAGATCCTCTCCGTCGTCTCCCCCCTCCTTGGTCTCTGACGGGAAAGCGGGTTAGGACGCGGGATTAGGACGCGAATGGTTCGAGGGGACTTTTGAAAAAGTCCCCTCGAGCTCCCCCAAAACTCCCCAAAAAAAGATATTGCTACCCATGGAAGGAAGTGCGAACAACGTGCTTCCTTTTTTTGTGTCGCGAAGGGGAGTTTTCGCGCACCCGTACTGCAATACAGACTTTGGTCTCTGCCTCTCCCGCTCGTGGACTTCTTCGAAGCCTCGCCCTACGGAATGTCGGCGGACGGTGGCGGAGGTTTCCAAAATAAAGCTAACCCGTGTAGGGGCGAACTGTGTTCGCCCG
>JAFNVK010000168.1 GCA_017379815.1 Clostridia bacterium | reverse complement strand
GGAAGAGAGGTGCCGACGGCAGCTGCGGCGGGCGGATTTGCGACCCCCGTGGCTGCGTTTTGCGGATTGGCGACCCCCGTGGCTGCGTTTTGCGTATTGGCGACCCCCGTGGGGGCGTTTTGCGTGCTTGCCACGGCGACGTTCGGCATTCCCGCGGCGACGCTCGGCATTCCTGCGGCGACGTTCGGCATTCCCGCGGTGGGCACTCTTGCGGGGGTGTAGCTCGGCAGGCTTTGCATCCGTGCGCGCGCCTCGGCGTCCTGCTTGGCGTCCCCCAAGCCAAAGCTGATGGCGATCGCCGTGTTGACGTGGTCCATCATCTCCTCGTCCAGGTGTCCCATCTTCTCCTTGAGGCGGCGCTTGTCCAGCGTGCGGATCTGCTCCAGGAGGATCACCGAGTCCTTTTGCAGGCCCACGCGGTCGGCGTACACGTCGATGTGCGTGGGGAGGCGCGCCTTGCTCATGCGCGAGGTGATCGCCGCCGCGATCACCGTGGGGCTGTATTTGTTGCCCACGTCGTTCTGAATGATCAGCACGGGGCGCAAGCCCCCTTGCTCCGAGCCAACCACGGGGCTCAGATCCGCATAGTAAATATCTCCTCGTCTGACGCTCATCACGATTCGTTCCTTCTTCCTTTCCCAAAAAAGACGGCGACACGGCCGCGTTGCTTCGGGGAGGGGTGCTCCTCCCTTGCCTTCTGCCCTTATTCTTGCCCCGCCCGGAGGGCTTTATGCAGGGGAGGGAGGGGGAAACCTTCGGGACGCAAAAAAACTTGTCCGCAGGGCTTTACATTTCGGCATCTTTGTGGTAAACTATACCTATCACCCTTGAAACGAACAGGAAAGAAGGTATCACCATTATGGCATTCCAAACGCGTAAGGACGTCCCCGAGAGCTACACGTGGGACTTTTCTGACATTTTTGCCTCGGACGAGGCGTGGGAAGCGGCTCTTAGCGAGCTTGAGGCCTGCATTCCCGAGGCGGCGGCTCTGCAGGGCACGCTCGGCGAGTCTGCCGAGAGCATGAAGCACGGGCTTGACGTCTACTATGAGATCTCCCGCCGCGCCGAGCTGGTCTACGTTTACTCCATGCTCCGCCTCAACGTGGACAACGGAGACCCCACCTACCAGGCCATGAACGGCCGCGCCGAGCATCTTCTGGTCAAGCTTTCCACCGCGGGTGCATTCCTCGTGCCCGAGATCCTCGCGATCGAGGAGGAGAAGCTTGCCGCCATGCTGCAGGATCCCATCCTTTCGGGCTACCGCCACCAGCTGGAGGACATCGCCCGCAAGAGAGCGCACACGCTGGACGCCAAGAGCGAGCGTATGCTGGCCATGCTTTCGGACGCCGCAGGCACGGCACAAAACTCCTTTACCATGCTCGAGAGCGTGGACATGACCTTCCCGACCATCGTCGACGAGAACGGCGAGACGGTCACGCTGACGCACGGCAACTTCGGCGTCTATCGCGAGAGCCGTGATCAGCGCGTCAGAAAGGATTCCTTTGAGCAGTATTTCGGAGAGTTCAAGAAGTACATCAACACGCTGGCGGCGATGTATGCGGGCAGCGTCAAGATGGACAATTTCAACACCCGTGTGCGCGGATACGAGTCCTCCTGCCAGAAGGCGCTCTTTGGCAACAACGTTCCCGTATCGGTCTACGACAGCCTGACCGAGGCCATTCACGGCGGTCTGCCCATCATGCGCCGCTACCTTGATTTGCGCCGCCGCGTGCTGGGACTTGACGAATTGAATATGTACGATCTCTACTGCCCGATGGTGGAGAGCGTGGAGATGAAGATCCCCTACGAGGAGGCACAGGAGCTGGTCAAGAAGGCTACCCTGCCGCTGGGCGAGGGATACCAGAAGCTGCTTGACCGCGCCTTCACCGAGCGCTGGATCGACGTTTACGAGAACAAGGGCAAGACCACGGGAGCATACTCCTGCGGCGTGCACGGCGTTCACCCCTACGTTCTGCTCAACTACACCGACACGCTGGACGACGCCTTTACGCTGGCGCACGAGCTTGGCCACGCCATGCACTCCTACTACTCCTCCGAGAAGCAGGATTACGCCAACCACAATTACCGCATTCTCGTAGCCGAGGTCGCCTCCACCGTCAACGAGGTGCTGCTGACGCGCTACCTGCTCTCGACCGAGACCGACCCCGAGAAGCGCGCGTACATTCTCAACCACTTCCTCGAGGGCTTCCGCACCACGGTCTTCCGCCAGACGCTCTTTGCCGAGTTTGAGAGAAAGGCGCACGACATGGATATGGCCGGCACGCCCCTGACCGCAAAGACGCTCAACGCCGTCTACCGTGAGCTCAACGAGCTCTATTACGCCGGCGCGACCGTCAACGAGCTGCAGGATATTGAGTGGGCGCGCATTCCGCACTTCTACAACGCCTTCTACGTTTACCAGTACGCCACCGGCTTCTGCTCTGCCGTTTCCATCGCAAAGCGGATCCTGGAGGAGAACGGCGCGGCCGATTACCTCCGCTTCCTCTCCACGGGCGGCTCGGACTATCCGCTGGAGGAGCTCAAGATCGCGGGCGTGGATCTGACCAAGCCCGACGCCGTTGCCTCCGCTATGCAGGAGTTCGACAAGGCACTGGCCGAGCTGGAGCAGCTTCTGGCCTGATCGCCTCCCGAAATTCGACCAAAAACGAGGTCTGCCTTTCCCCGAAACAGGGGATGGGTAGGCCTCCTTTTTGCTTTTCGACATGAGCAATCCGCGCACGAATGATGGCGAATAAAGGTAAAAAGCGCTCTTTCCTTTGAAAAACGCGCATTTTTAGTTCTTTTTGACAAACGTCGACCGAGGACGGGCAAAAAAGCTCCCTTGGGGGTGCTTTTTCGCTTTTCTGCGCCGACGAGGAAGGGGTGCGGACGCTCCTATATATTAAGGAAGCGTTTGCGCAGGATGGGGGCGTTGTGGAATGTGCCCAAAAAAATGGTCAAAGTTTGTTC
>JAFNVK010000167.1 GCA_017379815.1 Clostridia bacterium | reverse complement strand
CGAGGATCTGCGTGCCATGGATATGTCCTCCACGATCTTCTGTATGGACAACGGCATCAACGGCTACGCCTTTGGCCTTGCCGATCCCGAGAATATCTACCGCGCCGTGATGGGTGAGCCCGTTGGAACGGCGATCCACAATTAACGCGTATCACTTCAAACTTACATAGAAAGGGGTCTGCCGCCCGGCAGACAGGGAACAAATCATGAAATTCAATACCAAGCCCGTAGAAGAAAAAATGCAAAAGACCGTAAGCAATTACGAGAGCAACCTTTCCACCATTCGCGCAAGCCAGGCCAATACGGCAATCGTTTCTAAGGTCACCTTTGAATATTACGGTGCGCCTACGAAGCTCGTGGATATGGCTTCGGTATCGGTTACCGACCCCAAAACGCTCACCATCTCCCCCTACGACCGCTCCACGCTTAAGGCAATGGTCAAGGCGCTCCTGATTTCGGATATCGGTATTACTCCGATGGATGACGGCTCCGTGATCCGCCTGGTTTTCCCGCCTCTGACGCAGGAGCACCGCAAGGAGCTGGCCAAGCAGATCCAGAAGATGGGCGAGGAGGCTCGCGTTGCCATCCGCAACATCCGCAGAGATGCCAACGATGCCATCAAGAAGCAGAAGAAGGACGGCGAGATGACCGAGGACGAGCAGAAGTCCAGCGAAAAGTCGGTTCAGGATCTGACCGATCAGTATATCAAGCTGATCGACGGCATCACGCAGAAGAAGGACAAGGAGATCATGCAGCTCTGATCGCTTGAGCGCAGGACAGACGTATACACACAGCGGCGGGTTTGACAAAAACCCGCCGAACTCTTAGATGAGGGGAGGTTTGCACGGTGTTGTTCAACAAACGCAAGGCCAAAAAGCCGCCGGTGATCGACGGGCGCCTTCGCCATATTGCCTTCATTATGGACGGCAACGGAAGATGGGCAACCGAGCGCGGAATGCCGCGTGAGTACGGACATTCCCACGGGGCGGAGACCTTCCGCAAAATCGGGCGCTACTGTGCCTCGATCGGTCTGCAATGCATGACGGTCTACGCCTTTTCCACCGAGAACTGGAAGCGGCCCAAGCGCGAGGTCGATACCATTATGGGCTTGCTCAGCCACTATATCGACGAATGCGTGCGCGGCATGGAGCAGGAGCAGATCCATCTGCGCTTCATCGGCAATCTGGAGGTCTTTTCTCCCGAGCTCCGCGAGAAAATGGAGAAGATTGACCGCGCAACCGCGCATAAGCCCTTTCTCCTCAACGTTGCCATCAATTACGGCGGACGCGAGGAGCTGGTGCACGCCTGCAACCGTCTGATCGCAGAGGGGAAGACCTCGGTCACCGAGGAGGATATCTGCCACGCGATCTACACGGCAGGCTGCCCCGATCCCGATCTTATCGTCCGTACGGGCGGAGATCTGCGCACATCCAATTTTCTGCTCTGGCAATCGGCTTATGCAGAATACTATTTTACCGACGTCCTCTGGCCGGATTTTTCCCCGAAGGACGTGGATCAGGCGATATCTGCCTTTTACGCAAGAAAACGCCGCTACGGCGGAGTCTGAACGGAGGAAACATGAAAACCCGAATCATTACTGCAGTGGTCGCCACGCTGATCCTGCTTCCCGTGCTTATTTTTGCGGATTATCCGGTTCTGCCCATCGCTTTATCCATCATTTCGACGGTTGCCGTGTTTGAGATGCTTCGTTGCATCGGCCTGCATCGCGCGTGGGGGATCTCGATCCCGCTGTATCTGCTTTCCGTCGCTCTCCCGATCTGCATCCGCTGGATGCACCATGCGTATTTGACCAAGTTCACCTTTGCGGCGATCGTTTTCCTTTTGTTCTATTTCTTTGCGATCCTGCTCTTTTCGCACGGCAAATACAAGCTGGCGGATCTTTCGGTCTGCTTTATGACCGTGCTTTACATCCTGATCGGCTTTAATGCGATCCTCTACGTTCACGATCATGCAAAGGGCGGAGAGTTCGTCTATCTGATCGCCTTTATCGGAGCGTGGATCACCGATATCTTTGCCTATTTTTGCGGCATGCTGTTTGGACGTGGCGGAAAGCATAAGCTGATCCCGGACGTCAGTCCCAAGAAAACGGTGGAGGGAAGCATCGGCGGAATCGTCTTCTGCATTCTTTCCATGGTGCTTTACGGCTGGATCATTTCCGTGATCGAGCCCTCGCTCAAGGCCAACGTGGCTGTTTTTGCCATTGCGGGACTTTTGGTTTCCGTCGTCTCTCAAATCGGAGATCTGTGTATGTCCCTGATCAAGAGAACCTACGGCATCAAGGATTACGGCAAGCTTTTCCCCGGACACGGCGGAATGCTGGACCGCTTTGACTCGGTCATCGCCGTGGCGGCCGTTCTCTTGGTTATCACCGGCTTTACTGAATTTTTTTAAGGAGATCCTATGGAACGAAAGAGTCCCTATTCGCCCCTGACCATTCTCGGCTCAACCGGTTCGGTTGGCGAGCAGGCCTTTGACGTGGCCGTCAAGCACGGTATTCCCGTTCGTGCACTTTCGGCAAACCGGAATGCGGCACGCATCGAGCAGCAGGCAAGAGCGCTCGGCGTTTCTGCCTGTGCAATGGCGGACGAAAGCGCGGCAAAGGACCTCAAATGCCGCCTTGCCGATACGGGCGTGCACGTCTATGCCGGGACTGAAGGGATCTGTGAGATGATTTCTGCCACTGAGGGAGAGGAGCGCGAGACCGTGCTCAACTCCATCATCGGCTCGGCAGGCCTCGCCCCTACACTGGCCACTCTCCATGCGGGGAAGCGCCTTGCCCTTGCCAACAAGGAGTCGTTGGTTTGCGCAGGAGAGGCGGTTATGGCTCTGGCGCGGGAGAAGGATCTTGAGATCCTTCCCGTGGACAGTGAGCATAGCGCCATTTTTCAGGCTCTGCGCGCAGGAGACAAGAAAAGCATTAAGCGCATCCTGCTGACTGCATCGGGCGGTCCTTTTTACGGCATGACCCGCGATCAGCTTAAGGAGATCACCGTAGAGCGTGCGCTCGCCCATCCTACCTGGAGCATGGGCGCAAAGATCACGGTAGACAGTGCCACGCTGATGAACAAGGGCTTTGAGGTGATCGAGGCCGTGCATCTCTTTGGCGTTTCGCCGCAGCAGATCGAGGTGCTCGTCCATCGGGAAAGCATAATGCATTCTGCCGTGGAATATAGTGATAACAGCGTGATCGCGCAGATGTCCGTGCCGGATATGCGCCTTTGCGTGCAATATGCCCTTACACACCCCGCGCGCACCGAGGCCGTGATCCCTCCGCTGGATCTTACGGCGGTAGGGAAGCTGACCTTCTCCCATCCCGATACCGAGACCTTCGTTCTCTTAAGGCTTGCTCTCGATGCGATCGGCAAGGGGGGTGCACTTCCTGCCGTGCTCAATGCGGCAAACGAGGTTGCCGTTGCAGCCTTCCTTGAGCGCAAGCTTTCCTTTGTCGGCATTTTTGATCTGGTTACGCAGACGGTAGAGAGGCTTGACGCGGCCAAGAATACCTCAGACATCGATGACATCCTTGCCTATGACAGAGAGGCAAGAGCACTTGCCAACGAAATTTTGAAGCAGGGAATTTAAATCCCGCGTATTCCCACACGGAGGAACCCAATTTGAACGTTTTGTATATTCTGCTTGCCATTTTTATCTTTGGCGCTTTGATCTTTATCCACGAGCTTGGCCATTTCCTGATGGCGCGCCGTTGCGGGGTGACGGTTCTGGAGTTTGCGATCGGCATGGGTCCGCGCATTCTCTCCAAGAAATCGGCCAAGAGCGGCACGGTCTATTCCTTGCGCCTTTTGCCCATCGGCGGCTTTGTCAGTATGCTTGGCGAGGACGGCATGGAGGTTGCGCAGGGAAAGCAACCGGAGGGAGAAGCACCTGCCGAGACCGATCCCAAGCAGGAGGATCTCCTCATCAACTCTACCGAGGAGCCTGCAAAGGAGAAAGACGAGAGTCAAGAGGGCGACTCGGCCGCTCCCGTGCTTGACGAGCACGCCTACTGCAACCAGAGCGTGTGGAAGCGCATCCTGATCTCTCTTGCAGGTCCTGCCATGAACGTGATCCTCGGCTTTTTGCTGATGTTCGTTTACGTGCTGATCTCGGGTGCGGACTCGGTTGCCAGCACGCAGATCGCCGGCTTCCACGTGCATTACACGGGAGACGCGGCACAGCTTGGATTTGAGCCCGGCGACTATCTCCATGCGTTTGTCGAGGGCGAGGAGGGGATCCGCATTCGCTCCTACGATCAGGTCTATCAAAAGGCGCTTGAGGCGAACGGTGCTCCCACGGATATCTACGTCCAGCGCGCGAGCGAGGACGGAATGTCCTTCTCTTACGTTCTGATCGAGGACGTTCCTCTTGACGTCGCCCTCGTGGAGTCCCTCTTTGAAGGCTCGGTGTCCGAAAAGACAGGACTTAAGCAGCAGGACGTGGTTAAGAAGGTGAACGGCACGCGCGTGCATACCTACCATGAGCTGGCTTATGAGATCATGAACCAGGGATACCGCCCTCTCAACCTGACCGTTTTGCGTGGCGAGGAGGAGATCGTCCTTGAAGGAGTGACCTTCCCGAACTACACCGAGAGTGGAGCTACCTTCGGAAACGTGGATTTTCTGATCTACGCAGAGGAGGATTTTGGCATCCTGACGATTCTTAAGCACACCTGGTTCCGTTCCTGCTCGACGGTCAAGATGGTTTACGATAGCCTCTTTGGCCTGTTCACCAATCGCTTCGGCGTGGAGGCGGTTTCCGGACCGATCGGCATCACCAAGACCATTTCTACCGTAGCCCGGCAGAGCATGCTGAACGTGCTTTACCTCGTGGTCGTGATCTCCATCAACCTGGGAATTATGAATCTTTTGCCTTTTCCCGGTCTTGACGGTGGGCATCTGATGATCTATGCGATCGAGGTGGTTCGCAGAAAACCCATGAAGCGTGAGCTTGAGGGGGTCATCAACTTTGTCGGCCTTGTGATCCTGCTTGCTCTCGCGGCTTTGATTATGATTAAGGATATTTTGACGTTATGAAGTACAACGAGATTCGGCGCCAGTGCCGCGCGGTGCGGGTCGGCGAGACCCTGATCGGCGGCAACGCACCCATCGCCATTCAATCCATGACCAATACCGATACCGCGGACGTTGACGCGACCCTCGAGCAGGTCAAGCGCTTGGAGGCCGCAGGCTGCGATATCGTCCGTGTCTCGGTTCCCACGATCGAGTCTGCCGTGGCCATTCTTGCCATCAAAAACGCGGGCGTGCGTATTCCCATCGTGGCGGATATTCATTACGATTACCGCATCGCTCTGCGTTGTGCCGAGCTTGGCTTTGACAAGATCCGCATCAACCCCGGAAATATCGGGCAGGACGATCGTGTCAAGGCAGTTTGCGATGCCTGCCGCCGCAAGCATATTCCGATCCGCATCGGGGTCAACAGCGGCTCTCTCGAGCGCCATATTTTAGCCAAGCACGGCGCTCCCACGGCAGAGGCGCTTTGCGAAAGCGCGCTCTACCACGCGTCCCTTCTGGAAAAATTCGACTTTGAGGACACCGTGATCTCCATTAAGGCCTCCACCGTGTCCGAGATGATCCGCGCCAACCGCATTCTTGCACAGTCCTGCTCCTATCCCTTGCACCTTGGTGTTACCGAGGCAGGAGGAGGGAACCGTGGGCTGATCAAGAGCGCGGTGGGGATTGGCTCCCTGCTTTGCGACGGCATCGGCGACACGATCCGCGTTTCGCTGACCGACGATCCGCTCGAGGAGATCGATGCGGCAAAGCAGATCCTTCGCGCCGTGGGTATTGAGGGACAGTGCGGAATGGACATTGTCAGCTGTCCGACCTGCTCGCGCACCAAGATCGACCTCATTCCGCTGGTCAAGCGATTTGAGGAGGCGGTGGACAAGGCCGGGCTTGCAAGCGTTCCCGTTAAGGTAGCCCTCATGGGTTGTCCGGTCAACGGTCCGGGCGAAGCACGCGAGGCTGACGTAGGCATCGCCGGCGGACGCGGAGAGGCTGTTTTGTTCCGCCGCGGCGAGATCATTGAGAAAATTCCCGAGGAGCAGGTCATTGACCGCCTGCTTCACGAGATCCGACTCTTAAGGAAAGAGATGAACGCATGAGCAAGAATCTTTTGGAAATCTTCAATCGCTACGAGCCGAGCGCAGAGTATGGGCAGATCTTACGTTCTGCCGACCCCAACAGTATCGCTCTGCGCGCCGATAAGGAAAAGAGAATTATCGAGGTAAGGGCTGATTTTTCCGACGTGATCCCCAAAAAGACCCTCTATCGCATCGAGGAGGAGATCCGTCGCGCTTACTCGCTTAACGCCGTGCGCATTCGTCCGCACTATCCCTCTGCGCTCTTTGACGAGGGACGCATTCCCGATCTTCTGATGGAGACCAATCGGCGCGGGATCGTAGCCAACGGCTTTTTTAACCATTGCGATTACCGTTTGCAGGGAAATGAGCTGCGCATTGATATTCCGTTCTCGGAGAGCGGTGTGGAGCTGATCTACGATGCGCGCACGCCGCAGCTGATGGAGCAGCTCCTCGAGGAGGAATACGGCGTCACGGTCAAGGTGATCATCCGCCGCATGGAGGACTTTGATGCCTCTCTCTACCAGAATCCGATGGAGGAGCAGATGCGTGAGCTTGGCCGCCAAGCCGCACGGGCTGAGCTGGAATACCAGCGCGCCCTTGAAGCGCCCCCGATCGGTGGCGACAAGGAGCCTGCAGGCGAGGAGCGCGAGATGCTTCCGCGTGCGTCTTCCATTTATGACGGAGAATTTACCTGCGAGATGGACGAGCAGGGCATTTGCCGCATTGGTGCGTGCCAATTTGATCTCTCCGCGCCCGAATATTGCATAGGCTCCCCCTTTGAGATCCGTCCGATCCCCATTTCACACATTGATTCTCCGCGAAAGAATCTGACCGTTGTGGGCAGTGTTTTCGGCTTCCAGAAGGAGGCCGCAAGGACGGAAGGAAAGTTTGACGTTTCCTTCTCGGTCTTTGACGGCAGTAACTCCATCGAGCACAGAAGCTTTTCAATGGATCAGGAGGCCGCGGACGAGCTTGCCGCCGTGGTCAAGGACGGAAACGCGATCGCTATGCGCGGTTATGCCAAGCACATGACGCGAAAGGGTCAGGTCGACGCCGACCTCACCTTCTTCTATACCGATATTGCCAAGATCTCGCGCATCGTTCGCCGCGATCTTGCCCCCAAAAAGCGCGTGGAGCTTCATCTTCACACGACCATGTCCCAGATGGACGCGCTGATCGCACCCGACGCTGCAGTCAAAACGGCGCTCAAGTGGGGACATCCTGCCGTGGCGATCACCGACCACGGAAACGTTCAGGCATTTCCCGATGCGATGCTGACGCTGGAAAAGGTTGCCGGAGACAATCCCGATTTCAAGGTCATTTACGGCATGGAGGGGTATTTCGTCAACAATACGGCAAGCGCCGTGGCGGGACACTACGATCCCTCCTTTGCGGCGGAATGCGTGGTCTTTGATATTGAGACGACCGGTCTTTCGGTCCAGAACTGCAAGATCACCGAGATCGGTGCCGTGCTGATTCGCAACGGTGAGGTCATCGATCGCTTCAATACCTTCGTTGATCCCGAGGTGCCGATTCCCGAGGAGATCGTGGAGCTGACCGGAATCACCGACGAGATGGTCAAGGGTGCGCCCAAGGTCAAGGAGGCGCTTACGGATTTCTTCGCCTTCATTGGCAACGACCGCGTTCCCGAGGGACATCCAAAGCCCTTGCTCATCGCACACAACGCCAATTTTGACATCGGCTTTATCCGTCACTTTGCCAAGATCTCGGATCTGCCCTTTGACAACCCTTATCTGGATACGGTCGCCCTCTCGCGCCACATTCACCCCGAGCTGAACAAGCACAAGCTGGATACGCTGGCCGAGCATTATCATCTGGGTGATTTTAACCATCACCGAGCCTGCGACGATGCCGAAATGCTGGCCCGCATCTATTTCTGCATGATCGATACGATGCAGAAGCTGGAGCTGCACGATCTGCAGGATCTGCACCGCGAGATGATCGAGAAGGCAGATCCTCTCAAGCTCAATACCTATCACCAGATCATTCTGGTTAAGAACGCCGTAGGACTCAAGAATCTCTACAAGCTGATCTCCTACAGCTATCTGGATTACTTCAAACGCTTTCCGCGCATTCCCAAGACGGTTCTGGAAAAGCACCGTGAGGGCTTGATCATCGGCTCTGCCTGCGAGTCCGGCGAGCTGATCCGCGCGATCCTGGAAAACCGTCCCGAATCCGAGATCGAGGAGATCGTCAACTTCTACGATTACCTCGAGATCCAGCCCACCTGCAACAACCGCTTTTTGATTGCCGAGGGCAAGATCGCGGACGAGGAGGGCCTGCGCAACCTCAACCGTCGCGTGGTAGAGCTTGGCGAGCGCTACGGCAAGCCCGTTTGCGCCACCTGCGACGCTCATTTCCTTAACCGCGAGGACGAGCTTTACCGCAAGATCCTCCTGGCCGGACAAAAGTTCAAGGATTTTGACCGCGATATCGGTCTGTTCTATCGCACCACCGAGGAAATGCTGGAGGAATTCGCTTACCTTGGTGAAGAGAAGGCCTACGAGGTGGTGGTCACCAATACCAACCTGATCGCTGACAGCATCGAGCGCGTGCGCCCCATTCCCAAAGGGAACTACACTCCCGAGATGGAGGGAGCGGAGCAGGAGCTGCAGGATATGTGCTGGGCGCGCGCCAAGGCACAGTACGGTGATCCGCTTCCCGAGCTG
>JAFNVK010000166.1 GCA_017379815.1 Clostridia bacterium | reverse complement strand
TTTCTCGCCGTTCTGGCCAAGTTTGAAGATGGCGAGCAGGAGGAAAAGGCCCCTGAGGGCGTTGAGGCTACCCTGCGCGAGCTTTCCAAGAAGCTCATCAACATCAACAAGAACAACCGGATGCTCTTTCTCCCCAAGCTCTCCCCAAAGTATGCCGTTGATCTGGTCGATCCCAAGAACCGCTACTCTCCCCTTGACATTCTCGTCAACCCCAAGGAGCCCCTCACCGTGGCCGACGTTTCCGCGCTGGATCTGCCCAAAAACGATCCCATTCGCGAGCGTTACCGCAACCTGACCGGCCTTGGCCGCGAGGTCATTCGCGATATGCGCGACAAGGGTCAGAACGATCTTTACGTGGCCTATCCCTTCGTGCAGGGCTGTCCCGTGGGTGGCGAATTCGGCGTTCGCGCGCCGCTCTGCCTCTTCCCCGTCGTGATGGACCGCAGCACCGCCAACGTGACCGTGGCCATCGACCCCACGCGAGACATCCTTTACAACGGCACGCTCATTCTGGCGCACGATAAATTCAACGGCATTACCCGTCCCATGCCCGATTGCGCCGTTGAGGAGTTCAACCCCGACACCTTCCTTGGCGATCTGCTCCGCTTCTACGCCGACAATGACATCCGCATCGAATATAGCGGAAACGATCTGAAGAAGTTTACCGAATATCCCGGCGACTCCTTCCCGCATTACGCGCGTGGCGAGCTGAAGCTCGTGCACAACATCGTCATTGGAAAATTCCCTGCCTACGCCAACTCCATCCAGAAGGATTTTGAGGAGATCCTCAACAAGGGACTGATCAACAAGCTGGTCACCGACCTGATCTCGGATTACGGCTCGACCGACTTTTATTCCGACGTTGGCAACGAGGAGCTTGAGGTCAATCACCCCTCCAAAAAGCTGAACATCAAGGAAAATTCTCTCATTTATATCAATGCCCTCAACGGTGCGCAGGAGGCCGTTCTGCACGCCGCCGAGACCATGGACGAGCTGGTCGTGGAGGGCCCTCCCGGCACGGGTAAATCCCAGACCATCACCAGCCTGATCACCCAGTTCATTCACGAGGGCAAGACCGTGCTGATGGTCTCCGAGAAGAAGACCGCGCTCGACGTGGTCTACTCGCGTCTTGGCAATCTCTCGCGCTACGCGATGATGATGGACGACGCCAAGAACAAAAACCAGTTCTACTCGCAGCTGGAGCGTCTGCTCTTCAGCACGGATAACCACGCCCCCTTCCAGGCGCCCGATCTCTCTCCCCTCTCTGCCGAGATCGACGCCGACGTGGAGACGCTCGAGGTCATCGCGGACAAGCTCTTCCGCCCCGGCGAGTTTGGTGTTGAGCCCTACCGCCTGTATATGGAGAGCCATCGCGTCAATCTGCAGAGCCACGATCGGATCAAGACCTACAAGACCATTCGCAGCCTGATGACGCCCGAGCTTCTTGACCTGAAATACGACGAGATCGCCGCCATTCACAAGAAGTTTGCCAACGGACAGCTCACCGACAGCCTGGATCTCTACCAGCTTACCATCGAGCGCTATCCCTGGTTCCTCAAGATGAAGGACGATCTCTCGGGCTACGATCTGATCCTCTTCTCGGACTCCATCGACGAGCTGATCCTGAAGGTGGACGAGTGGCGCAATATGCCCTTCCTCAAGCGGCAGACCGCAAAGCAGCGCCTGGTCCGCGAGATCCAGCAATGCACCAAGGATTATTTCCATAAGAGCAACGATTACTGCGTCCGTCTGATCCTGGAGCAGCCCGAGGCCGTTAAGCAGAGCCTGAAGGAATTTACCACCGGATACGCCAACCTCAAGCCCATCATCAACGGACTTACTCCCAACGAGACCCTTTATCTCACCGCCCTGCGCAAGGTCCACAAGATCTGCGGCGGCAAGGTGGTCGAGTGGAACGATGAATTCTACAACACCATTCTCTTTGAGCACATCCAGCGCTTTGAGATGGAGAACCGCACGCTGATCCCGAAGGTGGCCTCCTTTGAGAAGATCATCTCCTCGATCGACAAGGCCATCGCCGAAAAGCAGATGCTCTCCCGCCAGCGCATCGCCAAGGTGCTGCAGGAGGATCTGAAGTATATCACCACCTCCAAGCGCAAGGGCGAGATCAACCGCGCCATCGAGAGCAAGCGCCGCTGCAGCGTGGCCAAGTTCGTGCAGAAATTCGACTTTGAGCTCTTCAAGTCCATCAAGGTCTGGCTCATGACGCCCGAGGCCGTTTCCGAGGTCCTTCCCCAGCAGAACGGCCTCTTTGATCTGCTCATCTTCGACGAGGCCTCCCAGCTCTACGTGGAAAAGAGCATTCCCTCCATCATCCGCGCAAAGAAGGTCATCATCGCAGGCGACCACAAGCAGCTTCGTCCCTCCAGCCTTGGCGAGGGCAGATTCGATCTGACCGATGAATTGGACGAGGATGCCGAGATCTCGGCCGCACTCGAGGAGGAGAGCCTTCTCGACCTGGCGCGCTTCCGCTACCCCGACGTCCTGCTCAACACGCATTACCGCTCCAAGTACGAGGAGCTGATCGACTTCTCCAACTACGCCTTCTACAAGGGCAGACTCTTCGTCGCCCCCAACACCGACACCCCCGAAAAGCCTCCCATCGAGGTGCATCAGGTCAAGGACGCCGTTTGGGCAGGCCGCTCTAACCGCAAGGAGGCCGAGCGCGTGGTTGCCCTGCTCAAGGACTTCATCAACACGCGTAAGAACAACGAGACGGTCGGTGTGATCGCCTTCAACGCGGCTCAGCGCGACATGATCTACGACGTTCTCGACGAGGCGTCGGCCAAGGATCCCGCCTTCGGCTCTGCCATCCGCGCCGAAATGGCTCGCAAGGACAACGGCGAGGACACGGGTCTGTTCATCAAGAACATCGAAAGCGTGCAGGGTGACGAGAGAGACGTGATCGTCTTCTCCATCGGCTACGCCAAGAACACCCAGGGACGCCTTGTTCACAACTTTGGCTGGCTCAACCAGAAGGGTGGCGAGAACCGCCTCAACGTGGCCATCAGCCGTGCCAAGAAGAAGATCCACATCGTCACCTCCTTCCGCCCCTCCGAGCTGCATTTGGATGACAGCAAGAACGAGGGTCCGCGCATTCTCAAGAAGTATCTCGAATACGCCTTTGCCATCAGCAACGGAGATAAGGAGGAGGCCGAGCGCATCCTGCAATCCTTCGGCGAGACCTACGGCATTCTTCCCGTGGCCTATGAGACCGACTACGCCCAGATGGTGGCCTCTGCCCTGCGCGAGCGCGGCTACGACATTGATACGCAGGTGGGTATCGGCGGCTACCGCATCGATATCGCCGTGCGAAGGAACGGCAAATACGTTCTCGGCATCGAGTGCGACGGCAAGCTCTACAAGACGACAGCCTCGGCACGCGAGCGTGACTACCACCGCCAGAAGTATCTGGAATCCAGAGGCTGGCGCATCAAGCGCATCTGGAGCATGGACTGGTGGAGAGATCCGGAGCATGAGATCAACAGCATCTGCGCCCTTGTGGACGCCATCTGATCCTCTTCCCCTAAACAAAGCGGGCGGCTTTGCCGCAGGGTGACCCGCCCGCTCGGATTTTTTCGGAAAATCGGCGTTTTTTTCTCCCGAAAGCGCGAAAAAAGCCGTGAAATTCCCGAAAAAAATGAAAAAAAGTATTTACAAACCCAAAAAAGTGTGCTATAATATGGAATGTATGACGTGAACTCGGTTTGCGGATCAAAGGCTGCTCCTTGCGGCTATTCACCCACCGCCTACTGTGTGAAACGCATCAAAAATAAGAAAGGTGAAAACAACCATGCAGAAAGACGAAAAGCTCACTCTCATTGAGACCTATGCCACCCACGAGGGCGACACGGGTTCCCCCGAAGTTCAGATTGCCATTCTGACTTCCCGCATCAACAACCTGACCACGCACCTGAAGGCCAACAAGAAGGACTTCCACAGCCGCCGCGGTCTGCAGAAGATGATCGGTCACAGAAGAAACCTCCTCAACTACCTCCAGAAGGTAGACATCGAGCGTTACCGTGCCATCATCAGCAAGCTCGGTCTGAGAAAATAAGATGCACAACGGGAGTGGAGAGCAGCGGCATCCGTCACTGCTCTCACTCCCCATCGTTTTTTTCAGACTTCCACCCCCTCTTGCAGCTGGATTAGCAGTTAACCATGTGCCCGAAGGGCCTTCGGGCCTGTGGTTAAGTGCTAAACCTCCTGCGAGAACACCACAAATTTTTTAAGGAGGAAAAAACCATGTCCAACCCCATCAGCACTCCCATGGAGTTCAAGAACTACAAGGTGTTCAAGTACACCTACGCAGGCCGTCCTCTCGTGATCGAGAGCGGCAAGATGGCAGGCCTTGCCAACGGCTCGGTTCTCTGCCGCTACGGTGACACCGCGATCCTTTGCTGCGCAACCGCTTCCGAGAAGCCCCGCGACGGCATTGACTTTTTGCCCCTTTCCGTCGATTTCGACGAGCGTATGTACGCTGCCGGCAAGATCCCCGGCGGTTATCTCAAGCGCGAGGGTAAGCCCTCCGAGAAGGCTGTCCTGACCTCCCGCGTCATCGACCGCCCCATCCGTCCCCTCTTCCCCAAGGATCTGCGCAACGACGTGGCCCTGACCCTCACCGTCATGTCCGTTGACCCCGATTGCTCTCCCGAGATCACCGCAATGATCGGTGCATCCATCGCTCTCTCCATCTCCGACATTCCGTGGAACGGCCCGATCGGCGGCGCGTTCATGGGTCTGGTTGACGGCGAGATCATTCTCAACCCCACCTACGAGCAGCAGAAGAAGAGCGACCTGCAGCTGACCGTTGCCGCCTCCATGGAGAAGGTCGTTATGATCGAGGCAGGCGCAAACGAGGTGGACGATGACACCATGTTCAACGCCATCATGAAGGCACACGAGGAGATCAAGGATCTGCTCGCCTTTGTCAACGGCATCATCGACGAGATCGGCAAGCCCAAGTTTGCTTATCCCTCCTGCGAGCTGGATCACGATATGTTCGACGAGATCTTCGCCTTCTGCGAGAAGGACGTGATGGAGGCTCTCGACACCGACGATAAGAATATCCGCGACGCCAAGATGGTTCCCATCAAGGACGCGATCCTCGAAAAGTTCACCGAGAAGTACCCCGAGCTGCCCGGCATGATGGACGAGCTGGTCTATAAGATCCAGAAGAAGATCGTTCGCCGCTGGCTCCTGGTTGATAAGAAGCGCGTGGACGGCAGACGCATGGATCAGATCCGTCCCCTGGCAAGCGAGGTTGGCGTTCTTCCCCGTACCCACGGCTCCGGACTCTTCACCCGCGGACAGACCCAGGTTCTGACCGTTGCCACCCTCGGCACCCTCTCTGAGGCTCAGATGCTCGACGGCATCGATCCCGAGACCTCCAAGAGATATATGCACCACTACAATATGCCCGGCTACTCCACGGGTGAAGCCAAGGCACAGCGTAGCCCCGGCAGACGTGAGATCGGTCACGGCGCGCTTGCTGAGCGCTCCCTGATCCCCGTTCTTCCCTCCGAGGAGGAATTCCCCTACGCGATCCGTCTGGTTTCCGACGTTGTTTCCTCGAACGGCTCCACCTCTCAGGGCTCGGTCTGCGGATCTACCCTGGCATTGATGGATGCAGGCGTTCCGATCAAGGCTCCCGTT
>JAFNVK010000165.1 GCA_017379815.1 Clostridia bacterium | reverse complement strand
GGCGCGGTCCTCCTTGCTGCAGATCGCGAAAATGACGTAATTTCCGAAGACCTTGACCTCCGCATCGCGGAGCTTGGGGATCTCTCTTGGGATATAGGACTCGTACCAAGCCTGGTTTTGGGCCAGCGAATCGTCAAGATATTTCTCCAGAACGTCCTTCATCGCGTCGGCGTTTCCGCCGGACACTTGATACACGCCGATCTCGTCGAGGTTATTTCCGTCGGTGGCAAAGCAGAGGGTATAGGAGGTGACGTAGGCGGGGACGGTGAAATAATCGTCGAGATACCCCTCCTCGGCCGTGGAATAGTCCTCGGGATCGCCGATGGCGGCAACGGCCGCGGAGCCCAGCGTGGCGGTGGGGAGATCGTTTTTATAGCTTGTCGAAGCGCAGGCGGAAAGCGCGAGCGTAAGGAGCAGCGTCAAAGCGAGAGAAAGCGTCAGAATGCGGGTCTTCATCTTGGAAAAATTCCTTTCTGTCGGTTATTGCCATGCGTGCGTGCGCAGATAGAGAAGGATCTGCTCGTATGCAGAGGTGGTCAGGTGAATGCCGTCACCGTTGAAATCGTAGGAGGAGATCAGACAGCCCTCGTCGTCGGTCAGAACCGAAGCGGTGTCCACAAAGCGGACGTTTTCAAAGGAGGCGGCGATCTCGGGAAGCCATTCGTTCAACGTGCGCGTGTATTCGCTTACGGTTGCGCCGTTTTCCTTCCACGCGGAGCAGTCCAGCGTCACGGGGTAGACCGATTGCAGGATGATGCGTGTATCGGGGCTTGCCTCCTGAATGGCGCGGATGAGACGGGAATAGTTGTTGACGTAGAGCGACTTGTTGGCGATAAAGCCGGAGATGTTGTTGAGCCCAAAGGAGAGAACGATATACGCGGGCTTTTCGCGCTCCACGGCCTCGGCGATGGTCAGCTTTTCTCCCGTTTTCGGATAGTCGATCGTCTCGGAGAGGAGCTTGGAGGAGAGCGTCTTTGTGCCGGAGGAGGAATCGTCCCAGACCTGTTGGGTATCCCGTCCGCCGGTCAGCACGCCGCGGGAGCGCAGGTGCGAGGTGGTGGATTCCCCAAAGAAGATCAGTTGATCAATATACGCCATTCCCGCGTCAGGCGTTTCGGCAAGCGTTACCTCCTCGGGGGTCAGCGAGCTGGGCATGTCCGGCTCGGTATCCGTCGGGGGCGCTTCCGTTGGCGCATCGGGCGCGGTTGCCAGCGTGGCGATCAGAAGAACGCCTGCGCAGAGCAGGGCAAGGACCGCCAGCACGGCGATCGTCAGGAGCAGATAGGCAAAGATCGTTTGCGAATTGCGCTTCATGATGGTTTCCTTTCGGGATCAGTCCTCCTCCAGGAGAGAACGGATACGCTTTTTGGTCACGTGCACGAGCAGGAACAGGAGCCAATAGAGGATCGAGAAGGCTACGAGCATGATCAGCACGGTAGAGGGGCGGGCGGTGGGATTTGCGGGGAGCCAAACGAAGAGCAGGATGGAGAGCAGCGTGCAGAAAAAATGCAAAAGTCCGCGCGCAGGGGCGGGGATGCGCTTCATCTTCAAAACAAGACCGCCGGCCGAGATGCCGAGTCCGCAGGGGAAAAAGAGCAGGAAGGCCGTTGGGGAAATTCCTCGCATAGCCGCATCGCTTCCTCCGAGAGCAAGGTTCAAGAGGATCATGAACAGAGAGATGACGGTAAAGTAAATACAACCGCCCTGGATCCAGGCGAGAAGAGTGCGAAAAGCTTTCATAGGTCCTCCGAAGCGTGCATAAGTATAGTATATAATATAATCTAACATATTATACCGAACTTTTCAAGAGGTTTTGGGAAAAATCTAATTTTTTTACAATTGCGAAGGCAAAAAAGGGAGCGCTCACGGCTTGGTGAGCGCTCCTCGCGATTATCGGTTTGCCTCCTCGAGCAGGCGATCGTTGATGCGCCGCATGAAGGCTACGGGAACCTTGATGACCTGTCGGTCATAGGTCACAAGTCCGTTGATCTCCTCCTCCACGTCCGAGACCTGCGTGTAGATGCATCCGCAAAGGCCCTTTCGGATCAGGGGGAGCAGCTTTTTGAGGTAGAGCTTCTCGAGCGCGTCGCAGAGCTTCTCCTGATTCGGGAAGACCTTGTAGCCAAAGGCGTTTTCGCGGTCGAAGACGTGTCCCTCCACCTTCATGGAGTAGCCGCCGAATTCGCTCAGCACCACGGGACGGGGGTCCTTCGGGACGGTCAAGGGCGTGTAGTAGGTGTGCAGACTGCGCATTTCGGTCTTGCCCACGCCCTGGTCGTGCCAGCCGCTGACCGAGTCGATCAATCGCGTGGGGTCCCAAGCGCGCACGCGCTCGGTCATTTCGGCCGAGTCAAACTGCCCCCATCCCTCGTTAAAGGGCACCCAGAGGGCAATGCAGACGCAGTTCTGCAGCTGACGGACGGTCTCCTCGGCGGTCTTGATGAAGTGTGCGCGTGCATCGGCGTCCTCACGGGCAAAATAGCGGTAGTCGCTATCCCGATGGCGGATGCCGAGGAAGGGGAAGGCCGCGATGTGCGTGAACTTGTACGTTCCTCCGCCGTTGACGAAATCCTGCCAGACAAGCATTCCCAGTCTGTCGCAGTGGTAATACCAGCGCATCGGCTCAAGCTTGATGTGCTTGCGGAGGGTGTTGAAGCCCATCTCGCGGAGCAAGCGGATCTCCTCCTCGGCGGCCTTGTCCGAGGGATAGGTCAGCATACCGTCCGACCAATAGCCCTGGTCGAGCAGACCGTTGAAGAAGAAGGGCTTGCCGTTGAGCAAGAGACGCATTTTGCCGTGCTTGTCATATCCCTTGGAGAAGGAGCGCACGCCGAAGTAGGAGCGCAGCTCGTCTCCCGTTTCGGAGGTGAGGACGAGATCGTAGAGCTTCGGGCTGTCGGGCGACCAGAGGGCGAAATCGTAGGCGAGGGTCAACTCGGAGGTGAAGCTGCCCGAGAGGATCTCTCGCTCACCGTCAAGCACCCGTGCCGTTACGGCTCTGCCGAAGCAGTCGGCCTTGAGGGTGACCGTCTTTTTCTCGGCGTCGGTGGTGATCAAGAGGTCACGGATATGCTCGTGCGGCATGCTTTCCAGCCAAACGGTCTGCCAGATACCGCTCTGCGGCGTGTACCAGATGCCGCCGCGCAGATCGTTCTGCTTGCCAAAGGGGTCCTCGTTGCGCGTGGCCTCGTCGCGGCAGAGAACGGTGATCTCGTTTTCTCCCTCGCGCAGAACGTCGCTGACGTCAAGGGTAAAGGCGGTAAAGCCGCCGCGGTGCGCGCCAACGGGTACGCCGTTTACACGAACCTCGCACTCACTGTCCACCGCACCGAAGTGCAGATGCGTAACGCCGCGCAGAAGCGTTTT
>JAFNVK010000164.1 GCA_017379815.1 Clostridia bacterium | reverse complement strand
GATCTGGACGGCATTCTGACGCTGGGCTTCCGCGGTGAGGCACTTGCCGCGATCGCGTCGGTCTCGGATCTGCGCATCATCTCCAAGACCGAGGCGGCCGAGTTCGGCACGCTGCTTGAGGCGCACTGCGGCGAGATCGTGTCCCTTTGCGAGCAGGGCTGCTCCACCGGCACGTCGGTGATCGTGGAGAACCTCTTTGCCAACGTTCCCGCGCGTCGGAAGTTCCTCAAGAAGGACGTTACCGAGTCCATGGCGGTCACCGCCAACGTGGAGAAGGTGGCGCTCTCCAATCCGCACATCGCCATGCGCCTGATCGTGGACGGCAACGTCAAGCTGGAAACGGCGGGCGACGGCAACCTCAAAAACACCATCTATTCGGTGTTTGGCAAGGAGTTTGCCGCGCGTATGATCGAGGTGGACAGCGAGAGCGAGGGGATCCGCGTGCGCGGATTCATCGGACGCACCGACAACGTCAAGGCCAACCGCAACTATCAGAATTTCTTTATTAACGGACGTTACGTCAAGAGCAAGACCGCCATGGCGGCTCTGGAGCAGGCGTACACCTCCTATCTTCCCCCCGAAAAATTCCCCGCCTGCGTGCTCTATCTTTCGCTCAATCCCGCACGCGTGGACGTCAACGTCCACCCGGCAAAGCTGGAGGTCAAGTTCTCCAACGAGAAGCCGGTCTTTGAGGCGGTCTACTACACCGTGCGAACGGCGCTGGAGTCCAATTCCGCGCGCCCCTCGGTGGAGCTTTACGTTGGAAAGCGAAAGGGAAGCGCCCTTGGCGGCGGACGGGTTTCCGACGCCACTATTCCCGTGGAGGATGGGCGCCGCGAGTCGCTTTCCTCGCGTCAGCTTTCCTACAATCTTGCAGGAGAGCCCCTCTCCTACGATCTCAAGGGCGAGACCCAGCCTCAGCCGCAGATGCGGATGACGGCAGAGGAGTATCGCAATCTCTACGTGGACAACACGTCCACCCGTCAGGCGCCTGCGATCACGCAGAGACAGCCCGACCTGACCGTGCAAAACCGCGGCAACCTGCCCACGGTCACGGCCAAGGGAACGGACACCCCTGTGCAAGAAAAAGCCGCACCCGCGCAGGAGACTGCCGCGCCTGTGCAGGAAACTGTCGCACCCGCGCAGGAAACTGCCGCACCCGTACAGGAGACTGCCGAGTCCGTGCAGGAAACTGTCGCGCCTATGCAGGAGAAAACCGTCGCACCTATGCAGGAAACGGCTGCACCCGTGCAGGAAAAGCCTGCGCAGGAGGAGGCACCGCGCGAGATCCCTTCCTACCGCATCGTGGGGGAGGTCTTTCATTCCTACGTCATCGTGGAGTGCGAGGACAAGATGCTCCTCGTGGACAAGCACGCCGCGCACGAGCGCATCCTCTTTGAGCAGCTCAAGGCAGGCCTTCGCCAGGTCACGCCCACCTCTCAGCTTCTCATGCTCCCCGTGGAGGTCATGATGACCAGCGGCGAGGTAGAGGCCCTCAAGGAGTATGGCGACGAGCTGGCAAGGATCGGCTTCTTCCTGCGCTACGCGCGCAACACGGTCTACGCCGACGCCATTCCCGAGGGAATCGAAAGCGGCGCGGTCGCGGATATGCTTTCCACCATGGCGGGAAGGATCCTGAACGCCACGGGCAGCGTCCAGCTTACGCGCGACATCATCTTTGAAAAGGCCCTGTACCAGGCGGCCTGCAAGGCGGCCATCAAGGCAGGACGGATCTATGCGGACGAGCATATCCAATGGATCGTGCAAAAGCTGATGGAGATCCCGGATATTACCTTCTGTCCGCACGGACGTCCCGTGGCGCTCGAGCTTTCGCACCGCACGCTGGACAATCAGTTCAACCGAACCGGATTTTAACAAAGGAGAAAGAGTGCGCTTTTCCCGACAAGGATTTTAACGAAGGGGAGAGAGTGCGCTTTTCCCGGAAAGAATTTTAACAAAGGGAAGGGAGTGCGTTTTTCCGAAAAAGGCCTCCCCGCGAAGAAATACACCCAAAGAGGCGCAGGCTGTTTTCCTGCGACCGAGAAAGGACTTGAATCATGGCAAAGCAATTTGAACTTTTGGCCCGGGACGGACGCGCGCGCCGCGGCGTTCTGCACACCGTTCACGGTGACATTCAGACCCCCGTCTTTATGAACGTGGGCACCTGCGCCGCCATCAAGGGCGGTGTCAACACGATGGAGCTTCGTCAGATCGACTGCCAGGTCGAGCTCTCCAACACCTATCATCTGCATCTGCGTCCGGGCGACCGCCTCATTCACGAGATGGGAGGCCTGCACAAGTTTATGAACTGGGATCGCCCGATCCTCACCGACAGCGGCGGATTTCAGGTCTTCTCGCTCTCGCAGCTGCGCAAGATCACCGAGGAGGGCGTTCGCTTCGCCTCGCACATCGACGGCAAGCGCATCTTCATGGGACCCGAGGAGAGCATGCAGATCCAGTCCAATCTCGCCTCCACCATCGCCATGGCCTTTGACGAGTGCGTGGAAAATCCCGCACCGCACAAGTATTGCAAGGACAGCATGGAGCGCACCTACCGCTGGCTTCTGCGCTGCCGCGCCGAAATGGACAGACTCAATTCGCTCCCCGAGACCATCAACAAGCAGCAGATGCTCTTTGGCATCAACCAGGGAGGCACCTACGAGGATCTGCGCGTGGAGCATATGCACATGATCCGCGAGGTCAACTGCGAGGGCTACGCCATCGGCGGACTTGCCGTGGGTGAGCCGACCGAGGAGATGTACCGCATCATCGACGCGGTTGAGCCGCATATGCCCGAGGACAAGCCGCGCTACCTCATGGGCGTGGGCACGCCCTGCAACATTCTGGAGGCCGTGCATCTCGGCGTGGACTTCTTCGATTGCGTCATGCCCAGCCGCAACGCGCGCCACGGCAACCTCTTTACCTGGCACGGCAAGATGAATCTGATGAACGAGAAGTACGCCAAG
>JAFNVK010000001.1 GCA_017379815.1 Clostridia bacterium | reverse complement strand
TCGGGGGAATGCGGTGCTATGCCAAGCTTCATACCACGATGGCGGTGTTCGGTTTTAAAGCCCACGCCTCCACCAACACGAAAGGGACACCGCAGGGTGTCCCTTTTGTTTTGACGAAATCAAAAAAGGCGATGAACCTCGCAAATTCCGTAAGGGATTTGCCTTCCTTTTTTGATCCTTCTGTGAAGATTTGCGCACTGCGTGTGAATTTTGTAAACGATATGTTGACAAGGCGGAGGACGTCAGGTATAATAAAAGGTGAACGTCCGCGCGATCACATCAGCTTAAGGAGGCAATCATGAAACAATTTCTGCGCTACTTCTTTGGGAAGGGCGACGAGGTCGAATTCGTCAATTTCTCCCTCGCCCATATTCTGCCCATTCTTCTGACCGCTGCCCTGATCTATCTGATCTACCGCTTCCGCGACCGCCTGCGCAACAACAGCCGCGCCGACAGCACTCTGCGCTGGATCCTGGCCTTTGCCATGATCTGCTCGGAAATGTCCTACTACTGGCGTCTCGTGGCCATTCCCTCGCTCGGGCCTAATCCCATCGATCATCTGCCCATCACGGTTTGCGGCTGGGCCATCGTCTTTGGCAGCTACATGATCGTCACCAAATCACAATCCCTCTTTGACTTTGTCTATTTCTGGGTGTTTGCCGGAACCATCTTTGCGCTGATCACCCCCACCGTCATCACCTACACGGGCCCCACGCGCTTCCGCTACTACCAGTTCTGGCTGGAGCATACCCTTGGATACATAGCCATCTTTTACCTGATGTTCGTTCACAAGATGCGTCCGACGCTTCGCTCCTTGGTCAAGTCCTACGCCGGCCTCGCCATCCTCGCCGTGGTCGCCTACGCGGCTAATACCATTCTCGGACCCGGCGCGAACTACCTCTTTATGGCAAGACCCGAGGACACTCCCTCCATTCTGGATATCCTCCCGCCCATCTTTGCCCTGCGCATCCTGATCATGGCCGCCGCGGTCACCGCGCTCTTCGTGCTGGCTTATCTCCCCTGGCTCATCATGGACCGCAAGAAGAAAAAGGCCGCAAGTGCAACCGCCCCCGAAAACGACACGCCGAGCCCTGTCTGAAGCAGTGGAGAATCGCGCTTTTTGCCCGCGATTCTCCACATTTTTTCTCTATATATAAATAAAAATGCAAAAAAAGGCTTGACAGAGATGGGAAGATGTGATATAATACTAACTCGGTACGGGATTTTTTCCCGTCTCTCTACCGTGCAAATTCAATCTTACAGCACGGTCGAAAGTCCATAGGGAGGTGTAAAACATGGAGAAAGTAATCAATTCTTATGAGTGCATGTTCATCGTAAGTCTTGCAGGCGGCGAAGAGGCCGCCAAGGCAACGGTGAGCAAGTTCACCGGTCTGGTTGATGCAAATGCAACGACCATCGCCGTCGACGATTGGGGCAAGCGCCGCTTCGCTTATCCGATCGACGACATGAACGAGGGTTATTATACCGTCGTGACCTTCAAGAGCGAGGGCGATTTCCCCGCAGAGCTGCAGCGTCTGATGAACATCGACGAGTCTGTTCTTCGCGCAATGGTCATTGCCATTGACGAGGCTACCGCTGCAAAGGCTGCCGAGGCTCCTGCCGCTGAAGAAGCTGCAGAGGCTCCCGTTGCCGAAGCGACCACCGACGCAGAGTAATTCTCTCCGTTGATCACAAAAAAGGAGGCGTTTCTAAGATGTCCAGTTTGAATCTTAACAAGGTTGTCCTTTGCGGAAGAATGACCGCAGATCCGGAGTTGAAGCAAACCACCAGCGGCATCGCTGTGGTCTCCTTCACGTTGGCCGTTAATCGCCGCTACCAGTCCAAGGGTGCCGATGGCGCTCAGGGACAGCAGGCAGACTTCATCAACGTCGTTGCTTGGCGCTCGACCGCAGAGTTCATTTCCCGTTACTTCCGTAAGGGTTCTGCTCTTTGCGTGACCGGCTCGATCCAGACCAGAAGCTGGCAGGATCAGCAGGGCCAGAAGCGTTATGCCACCGAGGTCGTTGCCGACGAGGCAATGTTCGTGGACAGCAAGAACGACAACGCCGGCGGAGGCTACTCTGCCGAAACCTACAACGCGCCGTCCTATTCCTCCTCTCCGGCATCCGCGCCGAAGTTTGAGGAGCTCAAGACCGACGACGACCTGCCCTTCTAAGCGAAGGCGCATATTTTGAACAGGAGGATTTCATCAGATATGGATACGAAAGCAACCGAAGCAGTCGTTCGTCCGGCTCGTCCCGCGAACGCAAACCGCAGAAGAAAGAAGGTCTGCATTTTCTGCGCAGACAAGGTTTCCTATATTGACTACAAGGACAGCGCAAAGCTGAGAAAGTTCATCAGCGAGCGCGGCAAGATTCTTCCCAGAAGAATCTCCGGTGCTTGCGCCGTTCACCAGCGTGCAGTCAATACGGCCATCAAGAGAGCTCGTAACATGGCTCTGCTTCCCTTCGTCACCGACTAAGGAAAGGCCTTACGAATCAAAAACGCGGGAATGATCCGAGGATCATTCCCGCGTTTTCTTGCATATTTCGGTTTCGTACGCCGCTCGCATCACGATGTTACAGTAGCTTTTTGCTCTTTTTGTAAAAAAACTTGCTTTTTTTGCGCAGGCCTGCTATAATAAAAAACAGAACACCGAAAGGAGACCGCATCCATGAAAATGACGACGCTATGCTACCTGGAGCGCGACGGACGCTATCTGATGCTCCATCGCACCAAAAAGGAGCAGGACGAAAACCGCAACAAATGGATCGGCGTGGGCGGAAAATTTGAGGACGGCGAAAGCCCCGAGGACTGCATGCGCCGCGAGATCCTGGAGGAAACCGGTCTTATCGTGACGACCTTCCGCTATCGCGGCATCGTGACCTTCGTCTCCGACCTCTACCCCTGCGAGTATATGCATCTCTTTACCTGCACCGACTGGACGGGAGAGCCCAAGGAATGCGACGAGGGGGATCTTGCCTGGATCGACAAGCAAGAGCTTTTGCGCCTGCCCATGTGGGAGGGAGACCGCATCTTTCTCTCGCTCATCGACTCGCCCGACACGCCCTTCTTCTCGCTCAAGCTCACCTATCAAGGAGAGCATCTGACCACCGCCGTCCTCGACGGCACCCCCCTGCCCCTCTGATCAAAAAAGACGCAAAAAAAGGACTGCCCCACCGCCGTGTGGGTCAGTCCTTTTTTTCTTTTCCGTCCGCGGCTCTTGCCGCCTCCCATTCGCTGCGCAAAATGGCGCACACGCCAACGCTGACGTACTCTCCCTTGACCAGAAGCGCCTCGCGGTGCATTCCCTCAAAGGTCATGCCCACGCTCTCCATCAGGTGGCGCGAGCGGTCGTTCCCCTCCATAAAGCGCGCCTCGATGCGATGCAGCTTCAGCTCGGAAAAGCCAAACTCCATCACGCGCAAGAGCGCCTCGCGGGCAATCCCCTTGCCCCAATAGTCGGGGTTAATAACGTAGCCCACCTCCGCACTGTCCGACTGACAGTTGAAGGAGGTAAAGCCGCAGGTGCCCACCATGCGGCAATCGGGCTCGTAGATCACGGCCCAATCGTAGAACATTCCCATCGCGTAGCGCCGTCCCAGATACTCCAGGTACTGCCTCGTGTAGGCGCGGTCGGGGTGCGCATACCAGGTCAGATAGCGCGTCACCTCCGCGCGGCTCGCGTAGGCATACATATCCGCGGCGTCGGCCGCCATGAGCTTGCGAAGCGTCAGCCGCTCGGTGAGAAGCTCGGGCATATGCGAAAATATGCGATACAGCTTTTCCTTTTTCACGCTTGCCCTCCTTTCCCGACCGTTCTCGGTCTGTCTATCAAGATGATACCATTTTCCGCGCGAAAAGTCAAGCGGTTTTCGTTTTTTCAAGCATTTTTTTCGAGCAAAAAACGACAGGGAGCACTTCCCCCCCGTCGCCCTCCCCTCCCCCCGATAAGGGTACAAATTCAG
>JAFNVK010000021.1 GCA_017379815.1 Clostridia bacterium | reverse complement strand
GGAAAAGCGCCCCGATATGCACTTTGATCTGATCGAGCAGGAGAACGTGGGTACCTTTATCATGTCCTCCAAGGATATGTGCATGATCGAGCATATCCCCGAGCTGATGGAGAGCGGCATCGCCTCCTTTAAGATCGAGGGACGCATGAAGAGTGCCTACTACACCGCCGTGGTGACCAACGCCTACCGTTTGGCGATGGACGCCTACGCAAAAGCGCCTGCGTCCTATCAGTTCGATCCCGCATGGCTCGGAGAGCTGGAGAGCGTTTCGCACCGCGAGTCCGGTACGGGCTTTTATTTTGACGATCCCATGCAAAATCCGCAGCTGGTCAGCGAGTGCGGCTACATCCGCGAGAAGGCATATTTCTCAACGGCTACGGAATATGATGAAAACGAAGCCCTTGCGCTTCAACACGCGGGAATCGCGGCGGAAAACGAGGAGGGCAGGCTCTATCGCTTTATTCAGCGCAACAAGCTTTGCGCGGGAGAGTGTGCCGAGCTGATCTCGCCCGGCAGGATCGGGCGCGGGTTTATGGCACGCGAGCTTTACTCGCCCGACGGCTCTCCCCTGGAGTCCACACCGCACCCCTCGATGATCTATTGGTGTCGGGTCCCCTTTGCGGTCAGACCGGGCGATATTATGCGCGCATCCAGCGGAAAGGGCCTGGAGGTTCGCGCGAAGGACCGCTTGAAAGGAGACTGTAACGCATGATGCTTCTGGAGTGGCTCAAGGCGGTGCTTTACGGCATCGTTGAGGGCATTACCGAATGGCTTCCTGTCAGCTCGACGGGACACCTGATCCTGCTTCAGGATTGGTTGCCCTTCCGCTTTACGGAGGACGCCCGGCTTCTTGCCGAATTCGGTGAGATGTTTGAGGTGGTCATTCAGCTTGGCGCGATCCTTGCGGTGGTGATCCTGTTCTTTGGCAGGCTTTGGCCCTTCTCTCGCACCAAGAGCCGTGAGGAAAGGGCAGGGACGTGGTCGCTTTGGCTCAAGGTGATCGTGGCCAGCGTTCCCGCAGCCTTCGTGGGCATCGTGATCGATAAGCTTTTGGAAAAGCTGACCTCCCGAGATATTGACGGCTGGCTATACAATTCCCTTGTCGTGGCGGCGGCGCTCATCGTCTACGGCGTGGCGTTTATTCTTGTGGAGCGCTTCAACCGAGGCAGAATGCCCCGTATTGAGCGCGTAGAGCAGATCGACTATAAGACGGCGCTGTGCATCGGCGCGTTTCAGGCACTCTCCATCGTTCCCGGAACCTCGCGCTCGGGCTCGACGATCCTCGGCTCGATGCTGCTCGGCCTTTCCCGAACGGCGGGAGCGGAGTTCTCCTTCTTTATGGCGATCCCCGCCATGGTGGGCGCCAGCGCGTTGAAGGTGCTGGGCTTCGTTGATTATATCGGGGAGTGTGGCGTATCCGTTCCGCTTGACGCCTGGATCGTTCTTGCCGTCGGCTGCTTGGTTTCCTTCGCCGTTTCTCTCGTTGCCATTCGCTTTTTGATGGATTTCGTCAAGAAGCATAGCTTTGCCCCCTTTGGGGTCTACCGCATTCTGCTGGGCGCGCTCGTCCTGCTTTTTTGGATCGTGAGGTGACGGCATGATGGAACGCTTGTCTATCCCCTATCCCGTGATCGTGGAGGGACGCTACGACAAACTGCGTCTGGAGCAGGTGATCGAGGCGCAGATCCTCACCACCGACGGCTTTGGGATCTTCAACAAGACCGAAAAGGGAAGGCTTTTCCGCGCATTGGCGCAGAAAACGCCCCTGATCCTTCTGACCGACAGTGACGGCGCGGGCAAGCTGATCCGCTCCTATCTGACCTCCTCGATCCCCACGGACCGTCTGATCCAGCTCTACGTGCCCCGCATTCCGGGCAAGGAGCGAAGAAAGGCGCACCCCTCAGCCGAGGGCGTGCTTGGCGTGGAGGGCATGGAGAGGGAGCTGCTGCTTCGTCTGTTTGCTCCGTACGCCGACGCAGAGGCGGTCTCGCGCAGAGCTGCGGAGAATCCGCTTTCCAAGACCGATCTTTACGTCGACGGTCTGACGGGGCAGGAAAACAGCGCCGCGCGGCGAGATGCTCTTGCCGAGAAGCTCGGGCTTCCCGCAGGCATGACGCCAAACGCGCTTCTTGCTGCTCTCCGTCTGCTTTGTACCTATCGGGAATACTGCCTGCTCGTTGGACGGGAGGAGATCCCGGACTAAAAAAGAGCTTCCTTGCATGGACAGGGAAGCTCTTTTTTGTGCGCGGTTCTATTCCTGCCTGCCTTCTCATAAGATGGAGCACAAGAAACATAAGGAAGGCGGGATTTGATCCATGATGAAACGGAAATGGTTACGGCGAACGGTGCCGATGCTGGCGTGCTGTCTTTTGCTTGCGGCGGTTTTGATCCCACCTGCCGAGGCGCAGACGGCGGCAGGAGATCTTCTTTCCTACGGCTTGCAGGTGCTGGCGGCAGGAACGGATATGGCGATGTCGGCTCCCGTGGGGAACGAGATCGTCTTTTCGGCGGATGCCTTTGCGCGTGCGCTTAACCTGTCGCAAGTCAAATCGGTCACGGTCTGCACGCTCCCCTTGGCGACGGAGGGAGAGCTTTTGCTTGGCTCCTCGCGTATCGCGGCAGGGCAGACCCTGTCGGCAGAGGTGCTTTCCTCCGTGAGCTTTGCGGCGGCGGATGACCGTGTACGGCAAGCCTCCTTCACCTTTACGGCCAATGGATCAAGCCTCCCCATGGTCTGCAATCTCTATCTGCTCACCGAGGAGAATTACGCCCCCACGGTCAGCCTTGCCTCATCCCTTTCCCTGCGGTTGAATACGCATCTCGGCCTTTGCGCCTACGGCACGCTTTCGGCCTACGATCCGGACGGTGATCCGCTCTCCTACGAGATCGTTTCCTACCCTAAGCACGGTGCGGTGCGCATGACCGATTCCCGTCTGGGTACTTACGTTTACACGCCCGAGGCGGGGTATCTCGGCAGCGATTCCTTTTCCTATATTGCCAGAGACCGCTACGGCAACTCAAGCGCCGCGGCCCGCGTTGAGCTTCGCGTCACGGCGTCGGGTACGTCGGTGACCTACGCGGATATGCAGGATTCGAAGTCCTATAACGCCGCCCTGACGGTGACCGAGAAGGGCATCATGAGCGGCGTGCAGGTGGGCAATCGGTATTACTTCTATCCCGACGCCGAGGTCAGCCGCCTTGAGCTTTTGGTCATGGCGATGCACGCCTCGGGGATCTCTACGCTCCCCGATGCCGAGGCGACCGTCTTTGCGGATGACGCCGACATTCCCGCGAGCATGAAGGGCTACGTGCATGCGGCTTACCGATTAGGGTACGTCAGCGGAAGCACGGTAGAGGGAAGCCTATGCTTTTTGCCCAACGAGAGCATCAGCTGTGCCGAGGCGGCGGTGATCCTTGAAAAGATCCTGGGGCTTGAGGGTGCAGGCGTTACGCCCACCTTTGCCGATCTTGACGAGATCCCCGTCTGGGCACGGGATGCGATCTACGCTCTGCACGCCGAGGGGATCCTGCTTGGCGAGGGAGGGGAGCTTTCTCCGCTCTCCACGCTGACGCGTGCCCGCGCCGCCGAGATCCTGGCCGCGGTTGCCGCTTATCGGGAATAAGCCTTGCTTTGCGGAAGCCTCTTTGAACCGAGAAGAAGCATCACATATAGCAAAAAAACGTCCGCGTGTGCCGAAGAAGGGCACACGCGGGCGCTTTCTTTATGGGGATCAAGCGGTAACGACCTCAACCTTGACCTCTCCCGTAAGGAGGGGCAGGATAGTTCCCTCAAGGGGCTTGCCGTTGACCAGAATGCTCTTGACGTTGGCACCGCCGTTGCGGTAGGTGATGTGATAGACACAACCGCGGAATTCCTTGGTGACCGAGCAGGTCTTCCAGGAGGGAGGCAGGCAGGGATCAATGCGCAGTCCCTCCATCTCGGGCTTCAGGCCGAAGACGTAGTTGATGAGCGCGCGCTGGACCTGCTGGCCGGTTGCGGTACGCCAGCTCTGACCTGCCGTGCCGTAGCGCGGGCCGGTCTCGATCTGGAAGTAGGAGTTGCAAAGGATGTAGGGCTCGGCTCTGCCGGCCACGACGGGATTGCGGAAGGGAAGAATGGTGATCAGATCCTCCTCCACCTTTTCGGGGCGCTTGAGCAGGGCGTCGGTCATGACCTTCCAGGCCATGGCGTGCAGGTAGACGCCGCCGTTTTCCTGAACGCCGGCAGGCTTTGTCGTAATGACGCCGATGCGGCTGTTCGGGGTGACGTAGGAGGGATACATGATGCGCGTACCGAGGGGCGTGGAGAGCTTTTCCTCAACGGACTGCATGGCGATCAGCTCGCGTCCGTCCACACCGATCCCCGAGATGACTGCCCAAAGCTGGGGAATGAGGAACATTGCGCCCTCCTCGCACAGGTGCGACCCGAGCTTGTCGTCGTCATCGTTGTAGGCGTCAAGATAGTATTCGCCGTCCCAGCCGTGCTGGTTGATGAGATCGCGCATTTCGGCATAGCGGCGCATTGCCTCGTCGTGATCCTCTTGTCTTCCGTGAATGAGGGCGAGCTCGGCAAGTGCCCGGCAGGCGTGACACCAGGCAATGCTCAGCCAGACGCTGACGCCCTTGCCCTCAAGACCTGCCGTGTTCATGCAGTCGTTCCAGTCACCGCCCCAGATGCGGATCAGATCGTGCAGACCGCGGAAATGATAGAGGAAATCCACCGCACGGTAGGCGTGATCGTAGAGCGTGCCCACGCTTCCGTCGTTGAAGGGGATCTCGAGATCCAGAAGCTCCTTTTGGCCAAGCTCCTTGACCACGGCCAGCACGGCCATGGAGATCCATACGGCGTTATCCGAGAAAGCCATATCCTCGCATTTTCCGTTTGCCACGCGGCGGGGGGCGTAGCCGGTCGGATACTGGAAGGAAAGAATGCGCTTCAAGCGCTCAAGAGCCTTTTCGGGGCAGATGGAGGCCATGCACTCGGAGTCCTGCGTGATGTCGCGGTATCCCGTGCTGCGCACGCGCGCCCAGAAGGAGCCGAGGTGGGTCTGATGCTTGAGCCAGGGGAAGAGGTGGTTGAGCTCTTCGTCCGGCGTATTGATGCTGACGTTGCCCGTCTCGCGGACGAAGGTGTCAAGCACCGCCTGCTTTTCGGCCTCAACGGCCTCGGGGGTCGCATATTTTTGCCGCAGGGCGATGGCCTCCTCGCGGGAGAAGGCAAAGCCGCAGATCAGGATCACGGTATGCTCCTCACCGGGGGCGAGGGTCAGATTCTTTTGCAGGGCGTAGGCCAGCTTTTCGCAGTTTCCGATCTGCGAGGTGCAGTGTCCGCGCTCGGCGATCGCGGGATGCGCAAAGGAGCCGTAAGGGCCGATGATGGAGTTATAGGTGCAGTCAAAGCCATCGGCAGGCTCGTTCATCATCATCATGGCGAGAACGGGGCGCTTCTCGCCCTCGAAGGTCTTTTTTCTGGTTTGGACCACGGCGTTCAGCTCCTCGTCAAAGCGGGAGACGTCGTGGTTATAGCACTGGCGCGTATAGGGGCCGTCGAAGGCACTTCCGAAGAAGAACAGGGAGGTCAGCTCGCGCGTGCGGTCGGAGTTGTTTTTCAGCTTGAGCGTCCAGATCTCGCAGGGCTCCTGGCGGGGCACGAAGATACAGAACTCGGAGGCGATGCCGTCCTGCTCGGTGTAGATCGTGGTCTCGCCGCGGCGATGCACGCAGCGGTAGGAATCACGCTTTTCGTTGATGGGAAGGCCGCACAGGCCAACGCTTTTTCCGTTCTCTACGAGGAAAACGCCGCGCTCGCTGACCAAAGGCAGACGAACGGAGAGGCGGTCCTGCATGAAGCCGTTGCCCGCACCCGCTTGCGAGGTGAAGGTGACGTAGCGGTCATTCCAGAAATAGTTGTACCAGTTGCGCGGAATGTCGGGATTGGTAATGATAAAATCGCTTGTTTGTGCATCGAAATGTCCGTATTTTCTGTAAGCCATGATATACTCCTTTGTCGTTGCCGTTCGGCTTATTCATCTCTTATTTTACCATACTGCGCCTGCTTTGTAAAGGGATTTCCCAAAGTTTTTTGCTTTCCTCGGAAAGACCTACCGATCTCGGTGAGAAAAAGCGGACCGCACCACCACGGTACGGTCCGCCTTGCGGATCAAAATTACTTTCTGAGGTTTGCCTCAAGGGTTGCCAGCTCGTCGTAGAGCTCTGCGGGAACGCGGTCGCCGATCTGCTTGTAGAAGGACTTGATGTTCTCAACGTCCTCAAGCCAGCTTGCGTTGTCGATGGTGAGCAGCTCGCGGATGGTGTCCACGGTCACACCGTCAAGGCCCTCGATGTTGATGTCCTCAGCCTTGGGAATAAAGCCGATGGGCGTCTCCACGGCCTCGACCTCGCCTGCGCAGCGTGCGAGGATCCACATCAGGACTCTCATGTTGTCGCCAAAGCCCGGCCAGATGAAGTGACCCTCGTCATCGGTGCGGAACCAGTTGACGTGGAAGATCTTGGGCGCGTTGGGGATCTTCTTGCCCATGTTGAGCCAGTGAGCAAAGTAGTCGCCCATGTCGTAGCCGACGAAGGGACGCATAGCCATGGGGTCACGGCGAACGACACCGACGGCGCCGGAGGCTGCTGCGGTGGTCTCGGAGGCCATGATGGAGCCAACGAAGGTGCCGTGCTGCCAGGAGCGGGATTCATAAACCAGGGGAGCGGTCTTTGCGCGGCGGCCGCCGAAGATGATGGCGGTCAGCGGAACGCCCTGCAGGCTATTGAACTCGGGGGAAATGCAAGGGCAGTTGGAGGCCATTGCGGTGAAGCGGGAGTTGGGGTGAGCGCCGGAGGTGCCGACCTTGTCCTTCTTGTCGTACTTGGTGTAATCCCACTTCTCGCCTCTCCAGTTGAGGGCGTTCTTGGGCGGATTGTTGTCCAGGCCCTCCCACCAGATGGTGTTGTCGTCCAGGTTGTGGCAGACGTTGGTGAAGATGCAGTTCTTCTGAGCGGTTCTCAGAGCGTTGAGGTTGGAGTGCTCGTTGGTGCCGGGAGCCACGCCGAAGAAGCCGTTCTCGGGGTTCACGGCGTAGAGTCTGCCGTCAGCGCCCACGCGGATCCAGGCAATGTCGTCACCGACGGTCCATACCTTGTAGCCCGCCTTCTTGTAGATCTCGGGCGGAATGAGCATGGCAAGGTTGGTCTTTCCGCAGGCGGAGGGGAATGCGGCGGAGATATACTTGACCTCGCCCTGAGGATTCTCAAGACCGAGAATGAGCATATGCTCAGCCATCCAGCCCTCCTTGCGTCCCTGGTAGGAGGCAATGCGGAGTGCAAAGCACTTCTTGCCGAGCAGAACGTTTCCGCCGTAGCCGGAGTTGACCGACCAGATGGTGTTGTCCTCGGGGAAGTGGCAGATATAGCGCTTCTCCTCGTCGCAGTCGGCAACGGCGTGCAGACCCTTGACGAACTCTGCGCTCTCGCCCAGCGCGTCGATCACGTTCTTGCCGACGCGGGTCATGATGAGCATGTTGAGCACGACGTAGATGGAGTCGGTCAGCTCAATGCCGATCTTGGCAAAGTCGGAGCCAACGACGCCCATGGAGTAGGGAATGACGTACATGGTCTTGCCCTTGTAGGAGTTTTTATAGAGCTTGGAGAGCTTCTCGTAGCACTCCGTGGGATCCATCCAGTTGTTGATGGTGCCGGCGTCCTCCTTCTTGCGGGTGCAGATGAAGGTTCTGCCCTCTACACGTGCCACGTCGTTGACGGCGGTTCTGTGCAGGTAGCAGTTGGGGTACTTCTCGGGATTGAGGGCGAAGAGCTCGCCCGTAGCGCAGGCCTCGGCACGCAGAGCCTCGGTCTGCTCCTCGCTGCCGTCGATCCAAACGATCTTCTCGGGCTGCACAAGCTCGGCCATGGAGTTGATCCAATCCAGAACGTGTTTGTTGTTGGTCATGATTTTGCTCCTTTATGTTTAGATAAATTTTCGTACACTGTCAAATGGCAACATCGTTGCCCAGGTTATATTTTACAGGATTTCTTCGCATTTTGCAATCCCCTTTTGAAAAGGTTACGAATTGTTCATAAATTTTGCGCAAAAAGTGAACACGGATAAGCGCGGACGGAATTTTTCTTTTTGCATTTTTTCCCAAAAGGGGTTTTCAAAGCCGAGGCTTTATGCTATAATGGAGAAACACGGATTCCCGCAAAAGGAGATTGGCAAAACCATGGAACGGTATTTTTTTGAGATCTACACCAAATTCAAGCTGACCCTCTACCGCAAGATCTTTTCCCGCACCGACGAGCGGGAGGAGGGGCTTTCTGCGCTGGAGCAATTCTGCGCCGAGACCATCTACGCCATGGATTCGCCCACCGTGCACGAGTTTGCGGCGTTTGCCAACCTTTCAGCGCCCAACGCCGCCTACAAGATCCACAGCCTGATCCGGAAGGGCTATATCGTCAAGGTGCGCTCCGAAACCGATCGGCGTGCCTACCATCTGGAGGTTACGGACAAGTATCTGGCGACCTACGGCTTGACCTACGATTACGTCAAGACCGTGCTTGGCCGCATTCGCGGACGCATTCCCGAGGAGGACGTAGAGGCATTTGAGCGTGTGCTGAAGGTCATCTCGGAGGAGCTGATGCCCGAGGCGACCGAGAGAACGCCGCGCATCCGCCTCTGAGCGCCTTTCGCACGAAGGAAGATATATTGCTGCCGAAAAAAGGGCGGCTTCTCCCACTCCCGGGGGAAGCCGCCCGGACTTTTTTTGCCCATTTGCTAAAAGGATGAAGGAATTTTATCTTTTTCTTGACAAAATCTCCCTTTGGTGCTATAATCAAATACAGGAACACCGTTTCCACCGACAAACGACAAAACAAACGACGAAAAGGAGTATGGTAATGGTTAGTATCGGTTTACTCGTTTCACTCGCAGTATTACTCTATTTGTTGATCTGCTTCGGCTGGGGCACGCTCCGCGGAGTAGTCAAGGCACGCGTTCGCGTGATCATGATCGCCGCCTCGGCTCTGGTTGCCGTGGTAGCCTGCATCATCATGCGCAACAGCCTCCCCTCCACAAGCGAGACGCTTGCCTTGCTTGAGACGCAGGTCCTCCCGATGATCCAGGATGCCAATACGGGAGAGATCATGGGCTATCTGGAGCTTTCGCCCACGCTTCTTGAGCTTGTGCTTCAGCTGGCGGCAGGACTTGTTCTGCCTCTGGTCTGCCTGGTTCTCTTCCTGACCCTCTCCTTCCTGACCTGGCTCGCTTACCTGATCGTGGTCATGATCCGCGGCAAGGCGATGAAGAAGAAGTCCAAGGAGAAGAAGCTTGGCCGTCTTCGCGGCGGCGTATGGGGTCTGGTTCGCGGCATGATCGCCGTGCTGATCGTGATGGTTCCGCTCTGCGGCTACGTGGATCTTGCGGCTCCCACCATGAACAACCTTGCAAACGAGGGCGTTATCGACGCCTCCGATCCCACCATGCAGATGGTCATGCAGGAGGTTGACGGCCTGAAGAATAGCCCGGCACTCTCCGTATCCCGCGTGCTTGGCGCCGACCTGATCAACAACGCGCTGATGAAGATCCGCATAGACGGTCAGAACTTCCGCGCTGAGGACGAGCTGGATTCTCTGGTCGTGCTTTGGACGCACATTTCCGATCTCGGCGGATCCGAGATCTCCGAATACGGACCTGAGGAGGCCGCTGTGATCCGTGCGATCGCGGATTCCTTTGCCGACTCCAAGCTTCTCGCTCCCATCATGGGTGACGTGATCTACGCCGCTACCGATGCGTGGATGAACGATCAGGCCTTCCTGGGCGTGGAAAAGCCCGAGATGGGTGATCTGTTCGATCCCTTTATGGATGAGCTTTGGTTCATCCTGCACGGCGACGCCAAGAACTCCGCGGCTCTGCAGGCCGACGTTCGCACCGTGGCCTCTCTGATCGCAACGCTCGCCGAGAACGGCGTATTTGCCAACCTGGAGAATACCGACGCCCTTCTTGCCTCTCTCTCCGGCGGAACCGTGGTCAAGGATATGGTTTCTGCTCTCGGAAGCAACACGAGCATGAAGCGCCTGATCCCGCAGATCACCAACCTCGGCATCCGTGCTGTTGGCCAGACTCTGCAGATCCCCGAGAACCCGCAGGCGGTTTACGATACCTTCCTCAACAAGGTAGCCACCTCGCTCAACGAGGTTTCTTCGATGGATGCGGCTGCACGCATTGCCGCGCTTACCCCTCAGCTGGACAGCGCCTTTGACAATGCCGGTATCGTCGTTGAGGACGATATTCTGGATTTCTATTCCTCCAGCCTGATCCACGACCTGATCGACAACAATCCGAACGGCACCGTTACCTCCGCCGACGTGCAGGCCTTCTTCGTTCTGTACGCCGATCGCGCCATGGCGCGTGAGGAGCTGAGCGGCAAGGATACCACCGTTGCTCTCGGCGAGGTGAGAAGCGAAGATCCTCTTGCAGGCTCGATCTACGCCAACATGACCCAGGAAGAGCTTGAAAAGTGCGCCGCAACCGTGCTGGCTAAGGTCTGCTACGAGCTGGCGGCCATCACCGCCGATACCGAAAACGTTGCCGAGGTTGCCAAGCAGATCGCAACCGAGGCCTTCTCCGAGATCATGGAGGAGGGAAGCGCCGCAATGGAGGCGATCCAGAACGTGGTCATCGAGCAGCCCCTGTCTGCCGAGACCGTAACCAACACGGCAAGTCTGCAGTCCTCCACCGAGATGAACAGCACGGTCGTCACGCTTGACGATCTGCTTCTGGACATCACCGAGGCGGCCGAGACCATCACCGAAGAGACCATCGAGAAGGAGGCCGAGGCCATTTCCTCGATCTTCGAGGCAGCAGGCACCATCCTTGGCGATATGACCGGCGAGGGCGGCAGCATGGAGGGCATGGACCTGGGCGCAATTGCAGGCTCGGTCGGTAACATTCTTGACTCTCTCAGCCAGACCTCCACCTTCGGCGAGGATAAGACCGCCGGCCTTCTGACAGCCGTTCTGCAGTCCGAGACGGTCCGTAACTCCGCACAGCTGGATATGGAAACGGCAACCAACCTTGCCAACCAGGCAACCTCCAACGGCGGCAACTACTCCGAGACCATGGGCGTCGTTGCCGGAAGCGTTGGCATTATGGACGCACTCAACAAGGGTGAGCCTCTGACCGAGGAAAAGGTCATTGAGCTGATCCAGACCCTCAATCCCCAGACCGCAGGTATGATCGAGGTCTATATCACCGAGAACCGTCTGATCGGCTTCGGTCTCCCCGAGGAGTATGCGGGCATCGTGGCGAAGTTCATCACCTCTCTCTTCCACTACATGGGCAACGAGGACCTCGAGAACTACGAGGGTGAGGCAAAGGCGCTCAACCAGATCCTGAGCATCGCGCTTGCCGCAAAGGATGCTGACGAGAACAAGCTCTTCAGCTCCGAGGGACAGGATGACGGCGTTCTGCCCACGGCAAAGGTGACCGTTGAGACTCTGCTCAACGCACACGCCATCGACTACGCACTCATTCAGGCTATGACCGACGGCGAGAAGGTCATCGCTTACGATCCCTTCCAGATCGCACAGTACATTCCCGAGGATTCTCAGGAATATCAGGACTGCCTGGCTGCGATCTACGAGTACCGCGAGACGCACGACGACGTCAGCGATCTGGCTCTCCAGGCACTGGCTGCGATCTTCGGCGTTACGCTGGAGCTGAATTGACCCAACGGCCTTCTGCCGCAAAAGGCAGCCCCGGGGAAATCCCCGGGGCTGCCCTCTTTTTGTCACACGGGGTGCACTTTCTCTTGACAAGAGGAAGAAAAGAAGGTATAATGAAGATAACAAGAACCACGGAGTGAGAACGCCATGACCAAGCAGGAAAAGAAGGAGACCATGCTCGCGATCATCGAGGCACTCAAGGAGGTCTATCCCGAGGCGCGCTGTGCGCTGGAATGGGAAGGCGAGCCTTGGCGGCTGATGGTGATGGGCAGGCTCTCGGCACAATGCACCGACGCCCGCGTCAACCTCGTTTGCCGCGAGCTTTTTGCGCGCTTTCCCACGCCAAAGGCCTTGGCTGAAGGCGAGCTTTCCGAGATCGAGGATTGCATTCGCTCCTGCGGTCTTTACCGTGTCAAGGCGCAGAACATCAAGGATGCCTGCGCGATGCTGGAGAGCGAGTTCGGCGGCGTTCTGCCCGACACCATGGAGGAGCTTTTGCGCCTGCCCGGCGTTGGCCGAAAGGTGGCCAATCTCTTGCTTGGTGACCTCTACGGAAAGGGTGGAATGGTCACGGATACGCACTGCATCCGCATCTGCGGCCGCTTTGGCATGTACCCCGAGAGCCTGCGCGATCCGGTAAAGGTCGAGCGGATCCTGGACGGTCTTACCCCGCCCGAGGAGAGATGCGACCTCTGCCACAGGATCGTCCAATTCGGACGGGATGTTTGCACGGCACGTGCCCCGAAATGCGCAGAATGCCCTCTTAGCACGCTCTGCGCCCACGGAAAAGCATTGAACAAGAATGAAAACAGATAACGCTATACGGATTTTTTACGGAAAGGAACGATACGACATGAAAAACTTAGGCTTTGGCATGATGCGCCTGCCCCTTCTTGACCGCGAGGACCCCAAATCGGTGGATATGGAGCAGGTCTGCCAAATGGTTGACACCTTCCTCGAGCGCGGCTTTACGTATTTTGACACGGCGTATATGTATCACGGCTTCCAAAGTGAGAACGTGGTGCGCGAGGCGCTGGTCAAGCGTCACCCGAGAGACTCCTTCCTCCTGGCGAGCAAGCTGCCCAGTATGTTTCTCAAGGAGGAGGGCGACCAGGAGCGGATCTTTGCCGAGCAGCTGGAAAAGTGCGGTGTGGATTACTTTGATTATTACCTCGTCCATAACCTGAACACGAAGAATTACGAGATCGCCGAGCGCTTTGGCAGCTTTGCCTTCGTTTCCGAGCTGAAGCGGCAGGGCAAGGTGCGCAGGATGGGATTTTCCTTCCACGACAGTGCCGAGGTGCTGGACAAGATCCTGACCGAGCATCCCGAGGTGGATTTCGTGCAGATCCAGCTCAACTATCTGGATTGGGAGAGCGACACCATTCAGTCCGCAAAGTGCCACGAGGTCTGCCTCAAGCACGGCAAGCCCATCATCGTGATGGAGCCCGTCAAGGGCGGAACGCTGGCCAAGCTCCCCGAGCGCGTCTCCTTGATGCTCTCCGAGGCGCACCCCGATTGGTCCGCGGCCTCCTGGGCGATCCGCTTTGCCGCAAGCTGCGAGGACGTCTTTATGGTGCTCAGCGGCATGTCGGATATGGAGCAGCTTCTGGATAACATCGGCTACATGGCCGATTTCCGTCCGCTTGCGGAGGGCGAGCGAGCGCTTCTCGGCGATGCGGCAAGAATGATCCTTGAGGACATTGCCGTGGCCTGCACGAGCTGTCGCTATTGCGTGGACGGATGCCCGAAGCAGATCGACATCCCGCAGTATTTTGCCCTCTACAACCGCGCAAAGCAGGCGGACGAGGGAGAGCTGCAGGCGCTGAAGAAGGCCTACGCAGAGCTTGATGAGCATTCCGGAAAGGCCTCGGAGTGCATTGCCTGCGGACAGTGCGTCCGCGCCTGCCCACAGCACATTCGCATCGTTGCGGCTCTGCGCGAGGTAGCAAAGCTCTTTGGCTGATCCAAAAAGTGAATACGGGCGGAGAGAGGAGGACATCCTCTTTCCGCTCTTTTTGTTTGCCGGGAGATGGAAGGGCGTCCGAGAGGGAGCGTTTTCCTTTTTTGTGAAAAAAAACGCGAAAAACTTTTTCTCGGTGGGGAAAAGCGGTTGACTTTTTGGCAAAATAGGGGTATAATGTTATATTGAAGTATTATGCGGTGCGATCCTTCACGGAGGATCTGCCGTGTGTCTTGGAGGATTTGCAAGAATGAATCGAGATCTGCTCAGGGATATCCGCGAACGGATGTCCTCCTTTTCCAAGGGACAGAGGCTGATCGCCTCTTATATTCTGGAGCATTACGACAAGGCGGCCTACCTCACGGCGGCGCGTCTTGGCTCCGTTGTGGGGATTTCCGAGTCCACGGTGGTGCGCTTTGCCAACGAGCTGGGCTACGACGGCTACCCCGCCTTTCAGCACTCCCTGCAGGAGATCATCCGCAACCGGTTGACCTCCTTCCAGCGCATCGAGGTCACCAACAACCTCATCGGCGACGGAAACGTGCTGGACAAGGTCCTGCTTTCGGATGCCGACAAGATCCGCCGCACGCTCGAGGAGATCGACCACGCCTCCTTTGAGCGCGCCGTTGACCGCATCGTTTCGGCCAAGCAGGTCTACATCATCGGCGTGCGCTCCTCTTCCTCACTCGCCGGATTTCTCAATTACAACTTCCGCATGATCTTTGACAACGTCAAGTTTGTGCAGACCACCTCGGGCAGTGAAATGTTCGAGCAGATCATGCAGATCGGCGAGGGAGACGTGATGATCGCCATCAGCTTCCCGCGCTACTCCAAGCGCATCATCAACGCGGTGGAGTATGCCGGCAGCAAGCGGGCGGACGTGGTTGCCCTGACCGACAGCGTGCAGTCCCCGATCGCGGAGTATGCCGACCACCTGCTGATCGCGCAGAGCGACATGGCCTCCTTCGTGGACTCTCTGGTCGCTCCCTTGAGCATCATCAACGCCATGATCGTGGCGGTCTCAAGACGCAAGCAGGAGGAGCTGACCAAGCGGCTGCAGGCGTTGGAGGAGGTTTGGGACCGCTATGACGTCTATGACAAAAAGCATGGCTGACACAGGCCGCAGGATCGCCGTGATCGGCGGCGGTGCCGCCGGCATGATGGCCGCCGTGCGTGCGGCCGAGGCAGGGGCTTGCGTTACCCTCTTTGAGCGCAACGACCGCCTCGGAAAGAAGCTTCGCATTACGGGGAAGGGACGCTGCAATCTGACCAACGATTGCGACCGTGAGGAGTTTTTGCGCAACGTACCCACAAATCCCCGCTTTCTCTACACGGCGCTCTCCGCCTTTTCCACCGAGGATACCAAGACCTTTTTCGAGGGACTCGGCGTTCCGCTGAAGACCGAGCGCGGAAAGCGCGTCTTTCCCGTTTCGGACCGTGCCGCCGACGTGGTCCACGCGCTGGAAACGGCTTGCCGCCGCATGGGCGTGCAGATCGTCAACCGCCGCGTTCGCCGCATTCTGGCGCAGGACGGTGCCGTTTGCGGGATCGAGGTCGGTGCGGAGGAGCTTTGCTTTGACGCTGTGATCCTCTGCACGGGAGGAAAATCCTACCCCCTGACCGGCTCGGACGGCGACGGCTATCGCATGGCGCGCGAGCTTGGACACACGGTCACGCGGCTTTGCCCCTCCTTGGTGCCGCTGGTGACCGAGGGAACTCTTTGCGCCTCCATGCAAGGGCTTTCGCTCAAGAACGTCACCCTGCGCGTGCGGGATACCGAAAAGCACAAGTACGTCTTTGAGGATTTCGGCGAGATGATGTTCACGCACTTCGGCCTGACGGGGCCGCTCGTGCTTTCGGCGTCGGCGCATTTGTCCGATATTTCCCGTGGGCGCTACGAGGCCGAGATCGACCTCAAGCCTGCGCTCGACGAGCGGATGCTTGACGCACGCCTGCGTTCGGATTTTGACAAGTACAAGAACCGCGATCTGATCAATTCACTTGACGATCTGCTTCCCCAGAAGATGATCGAGCCCTTCGTTTCGCTTTGCGAGATCGATCCGCGCAAAAAGATCCATTCGGTCACGCGCGAGGAGCGTGCCCGCATGGTACAGACGCTCAAGCGTCTGCGCATTCCGCTGGCTACCTTCCGCCCCTTGGACGAGGCCATCGTCACGCGCGGCGGCATTGACGTCAGAGAGGTGCGGCCGGGTAGCATGGAATCCAAGCTGATAAAGGGGCTCTACTTTGCCGGAGAGATCCTGGACGTTGACGCATATACCGGCGGCTTTAATCTGCAGATCGCCTTTTCTACGGCGGTTCTGGCGGCAGATGCGGCCGCAGAGCAGGAATGAATGTTGAAGGAGAATACCGATGATCCAAATTGCAATCGACGGCCCGAGCGGTGCCGGAAAATCCACCGTAGCCAAGGCGCTGGCCGCAAAGCTCGGCATCATTTACGTTGACACGGGTGCGCTCTATCGCACGGTGGGCTATTACGTCCGCCAAAAGGAGACCGACCCCAAGGACCCCGTGGCCGTGGAGGCTCTGCTTCCCGAGATCCGCGTGGATCTGGGCTACCGCAACGGCACGCAGACCGTCTCCCTCAACGGTGAGGATCTGGGCGACCGTATCCGTACGCCCGAAATGTCGATGTACGCCTCTGCTGTTTCGGCGATCCCTGCCGTCCGCGCCTTTTTGCTGGATACGCAGAGGGATATTGCCAAGCGCCACAGCGTCATCATGGACGGCCGAGACATCGGCACCGTGATCCTGCCCGAGGCGGACGTCAAGATCTTTCTCACGGCCAGTGACGAGTGCCGCGCCCAGAGACGCTGCGAGGAGCTTTGCGCCAAGGGTATTGCGACCACCTACGAGGAGGTCCTGCGCGACATGCAGGAGCGCGACCGCGCCGACAGCACACGCGCCGTTGCCCCCGCCGTTGCCGCCCCCGACGCCATTCCGTTTGATAATTCCTGGATGACGCCCGAGGAGTGCGTGGAGCGTATCGCCGCAATCGTTGCCGAGAAGACCGCGGGCAAGAGCCTGCACTAAGGAGCGCCCTGTGAAGATCACGGTTGCCAAGCACGCCGGCTTCTGCTTTGGCGTCAAGCGCGCCACGGAAAAGCTGGAGCATGCCATTACGCACCGAAGGGAAGGGGAAAGCCTTCTGACACTGGGAGATCTGATCCACAACGAGGTCTACAACGCCTCGCTCCGCAGCCGCGGTGTGCGATCGGTCACCGAGGCGGAGCTGGAGGAGGTCCTTTCAAGGACCGACGAGGCGCATCCCGCCACCCTGTTCGTCCGTGCGCACGGCTGTACGGCGGAGACCGAGGAGCGCTTGCGGAGAATGGCGCAGGGAAATCCCTTTTTTGCCTGGGAGGATTGCACCTGCCCCTACGTCAAGAAGATCCACCGCATCGTCGAGGGGTGCGATCCCGAGGAGCAGATCCTTCTCCTTCTCGGCGCGCGCGAGCATCCCGAGGTGGTCGGTATCCTGAGCCGCTTTGCGGGGGATAAACTGGCTTTTGATTCTCCGGAGGAGCTGGAATGTGCAATTTCACAAGATGAAGATGGCAAATTGCACAAAAAAGTGCCTGTTTTGGTGGCTCAAACGACCCAGAAATTGGGCAAATGGTACCAAAGTCAAAAAAAACTAAAAAAACTATATACAAATTCAATTATTTTTGATACAATATGCAGTGTGACTGAATCGCGCCAGACCGAGGCCGAGGCTCTTTCCAAGGTCTGCGACGGTGCGATCGTCATCGGCGGTCGGGCAAGCTCCAATACCGCCAAGCTGTACGAGATCTGCCGCAGATCTTGTGCCAACACGGTCCTGATCTCCTCCGCCAAGGAGCTGGAGGCAGAGCGCTTTTCGGGCTGTGATCACGTCGTAATTGTCGCAGGTGCATCGACACCGGGCGATGAAATAGAGGAGGTATATAAAACCATGAGCGAAATGCATGAAAATTTCGAACAAATGCTCAACGCGCAGCAATGCACAACTTTAAATACAGGAGATGTCGTTACCGGAACCGTTACGCACGTGTCGGACGCCGAGCTTCAGCTTGACGTTGGCGCCGGCGTGACCGGCTACATCAAGGCAGACCAGATCAGCAATGATCCTGCCTTCAAGCTGACCGAGAACTTCAAGAACGGCGATCAGGTGGAAGCCTTCGTCATTCGCGTAAGCGACATCGAGGGTGTTGCTGAGCTGTCCAAGAAGAGAGCAGACGCAGACAAGAACTGGCAGACCATCGTCGCCGCTTGCGAGGAGGAGCAGATCCTCGAGGGCAAGGTTGCCGAGGCTGTTAAGGGCGGCGTGGTGATCTACGCCAACGCAAACCGCGTCTTCATTCCCGCATCCCAGACCGGTGTTCCGAAGGACGGAGATCTCTCCACCCTGGTTGGCACCACCGTTCAGTTCAAGGTCCTTGAGATCAAGGGCAAGAAGGCCGTCGGCTCTATCCGCAAGGTACAGAGAGAGATCCGCCGCGCACAGGAGGCTGATTTCTGGGCAAACATCGAGGTTGGCAAGGTTTACAACGGAACCGTTAAGAGCATGACCACCTACGGCGCATTCGTCGACCTTGGCGGTGTGGACGGCATGGTTCACGTCACTGAGCTCTCCTGGAAGCACATCAAGAATCCCGCAGAGGTCGTTTCCATCGGCGATCCCATCACGGTATTCGTCAAGAGCTTCGACCCCGAGAAGAAGCGCATCTCCCTCGGCTACAAGACCGAGGAGACCAACCCCTGGAACATCTTCAAGTCCCAGTATGCAGTTGGTGATATCGCATCGGTCAAGATCGTCAGCATGATGCCCTTCGGTGCATTCGCCGAGATCATCGACGGTGTAGACGGCCTGATCCATATCTCCCAGATCGCTATGCAGAGAATTGCAAAGCCCGCAGACCTGCTGGAGATCGGCCAGATCGTGGATACCCGCATCACCGATATTGACGACGAGAAGCAGAAGGTCAGCCTTTCCATCCGCGCACTCCTTGAGGAGGCCGCAGCCGCTGCTGAGGCTATGCCCGAGGACTACGCCGAGGAAGCTCCTGCCGACGAGCAGTAAGTTCAAGCATCCGAAGACGCCTTTTTCAAAAAAAGGCGTCTTCTTTCCTAAAAAGGAGAATGTTATGTCTGTTGAAATGAAGATCATGTCCTTTAACATCCGCGTTCGCGTGGAGCGCGATGGGGCAAACTGTCAGGATTTCCGCCGCGAAAAGCTGATCTCCGTGATTCGCAAGGAGGCTCCCGACGTAATCGGCTTTCAGGAGGTGCAGGATGCCTCGCTGAAGTGGCTTTCCGAGGCACTTCCCGAATACACCTTCCTCGGCTACGGCCGCGACCGGCATTATAGTGGCGAGTTCGTTCCGATTGCCTTCCGCACAGATCGCTTCGCTCTCTTGGGCTTTGACCAGAAATGGCTTTCCTTCTCCGAGCGGAAGCCGGCCTCTCTCATCAAGGGACTGGACCAGAATCTTTGGCCACGCGTGTACGCGCATGCCGATCTGCTCCTGCGCGGAACACACACGCCCTTTTCCTTCTACAATGTTCACACCGATCATCAGGGGCCGCTTGTGCGCTTGGCGGAGTGCACGCTGCTGCTTCACGATGCGGCGACCCATGGTCTACCCTTTGTGATGACAGGCGATTTCAACGCCTGCCCGGATGAGCCCTCCATTACTATGATCACGGGAACGAACGAGGAGCTTGGCACGCAGGATCTGACCGCCAACCTCGCGCCTACCTTCCATGGCTTTGGTAAGGTAGAGAAGATCAAGATCGATTACATCTTTTCCAATCTGCCGGCCGACCCCGCGCGCTCCTACGCCGTGCCGGATGACGATTCCTGCGGATGCTATTATTCGGATCACAACGCCGTGTGCGCCTACGTCACGATTGAGGAGTGATTGGTTCTCCCAAAAAAGAGCAAGACTGTGCGTCTTGCTCTTTTTTTGTGTTGTCACGGACACTTCACGACAAATCTTTACATATTATTCATAAAATAAAGGCGCGCGCGGTTTGACTTTTGGAGAAGGGTATGATATAATAAAATTAAACTGGGGTAGGATGATTTTTTGTGTAAGAAAGGCTCGTCCGCCCAAAGCAAACCAAGCAATTTTGGAGGGTTTTATGGAGAAAGGAATCACGTCCGGCGTCGCAAGGATCGCCGAGCTCTTTGATCCCGGAACGTTCGCGGAGATCGGCGCTTACGTTAAGCGTCCCGACGGCGGACTGACGGGAGTTGTTTGCGGCTACGGAGCTGTGGACGGAAAATTGGTCTATGCCTTTGCGCAGGACAGCGATCGCCGCAAGGGCGCGTTTGACGCCCTGCAGGCAGAAAAGATCGCCTCCCTGTATACGATGGCCGTGAAGAACGGCGCACCCGTGGTGGGTGTGTTTGACAGTGCAGGCGCGATCCTTTCGGACGGTGCCTCTGCCATGTCCGCCTACGGAAAGCTTCTCAAGACGGTGAGCGATGCCTCCGGCGTCATTCCGCAGATCGCGCTCATCACGGGCGTGTGCGCGGGCCTTTCCGCCACCGTTGCCGCGATGTTCGACCTGACCGTAACGGTCAAGGGAAGTGCGGAGCTTTTCGTCAACGCTCCCTTCCTGATCGGCAAGGAGACGGGCAGTGCCGCTTATGCTGCCGCAAACGGACTTTCCTCGGTGCTTGCCGAGAATGAGGCCGAGGCGGTTGCCAAGGTCAAGAGACTGCTCTCGCTTCTCCCCTCCAACAACGCCGATGGCGTGACTGCCGAGGAGATCATCGACGACGTCAACCGTACGGTCTCGGTGAGCGGTCTTACCGGCCGTGCGCTTCTTGAGCAGCTTGCCGACGCAGGACTTGTTCTGTCCGTTGGCGAGGGTTATGCCGACGGCATGCTGACCGCATTTGTCCGCTTTGGCGGCGTGACCTGCGGTGTGATCGCCAACAATGCACAGGAGAATGGCGGTGTCCTTACCGCCGACGGCGCCAAGAAGGCGGCCAAGCTGATCTCCTTCTGCGATAGCTTTTCGATTCCCGTGGTCACGCTTACGGATAGCACCGGCGTTCAGGCGAGTGCCGAGGCTGAGGCCGCACCTCTTGCGGCACAGCTTGGCAAGCTTGCCATGGCCTACGCTTCTGCCGAGTGCGCAAAGATCACGGTGGTTACCGGCAAGGCTTACGGCGCTTCCTTTACGCTGATGGGCTCCAAGGCACTTGGTGCCGATATGGTCTATGCGCTTCCCACGGCCGAGATCAGCGTGATGGATCCCGCGGCGGCAGTTGCCTTCCTTTGGAACGATCGCATTACGCCCGAGGTGACGAGAGCCTCCCTTGAGGAGGAGTGGGTCGAGAAGCACGCTTCCCCCGAGGCAGCCGCCTGCGACGGAAGCATCGACGACGTGATCGATCCGGCAGAGCTGCGTCAGCGCATCTGCTCGGCCGTGTATATGCTTCTGGTCAAGAACGGCGCAACGCCTCTGCGTAAGCATTGCAATCTTCCCCTTTGACGTGAGGTGAAGCGATGAAAACAATGCTGTTTTCTCTTGCCGCAACGGGGGAAGGAGGAGCACTCTCCTTTGGCGACCGCGCCACGCAGGCGGGTATTGTCACCCTGCAGGGAATGCTGACGATCTTTTTGGTGCTGGTCATTCTTTGGGGCGCCATTGAGCTGATGCACTCCGTGCTTTACGCAAGAAAGAAGAAAAAGAAGATCAAGACCTTTATCTCCGAGGAGGAGAAGCCCTCTCCCGCACCGGTGGAGGCAAAGGCCTTTGGGACTCCCGAGGATAACGGAGCCGTTGTCGCCGCGATCGTTGCGGCTATCCGCGCCATGCGCGCAGAGGAAGGGAACACGGGAGCATTCCGTGTGGTCGCCTTCAAAAGAGCGGATTCTGCCAAGAAGCGCAGAATGTAATTCTCACAACACAAGAAAGGTATTATGGTATCAGCTATGAAAAATTATCGTGTTACGGTTAACGGAATTCCCTACGACGTCGTGGTTGAGGAGATCGGTGAGGCTACGTACTCCGCGCCTGCTGCTCCTGCCGCCCCCGCTGCTCCCGCCGCTCCCGCGGCTGCACCCAAGGCTCCTGCCGCAGCCCCCAAGGGCAGTGCAGGTGCAACTGCCGTCAAGGCCCCCATGCCCGGTACGCTGATCAAGGTCAACGTTAAGGCAGGCGACTCGGTGAAGAAGGGCGACGTGCTTTGCGTGCTCGAGGCCATGAAGATGGAGAATGACATTCTCGCTCCCGCGGATGGCGTGGTCGCTACCGTTGAGGTAGCACAGGGCGCATCGGTTGCCACCGACGCCGTGCTCGTGACCCTCAACTGATCCTTTCGGTAAAGCGGATTACGTTGAAAGAAAGGAATCGGTTTTCATGAGTTTACTGGAAAGCTTGCAAAACTTTTGGGAGTCAACCGGTATCTACCGACTGATCAACGGTGTGGACGCCGCCACGTGGCAAACGCTCCTGATGCTGTTCATCGTTTGCGTGCTGGTGTATCTGGCCATTGTGAAGGGCTTTGAGCCGCTTCTCCTGCTTCCCATTGCCATCGGAATGCTGCTGACCAATCTTCCCGGCGGCAATATGTTCCATTCCGACTATTTTATGACGGCAGGGGATATTGATTACGGTGAGATCCTGCGCCACGGAGGCCTGATCGATATTCTCTATATCGGCGTCAAGACCGGCTTGTATCCCTGTCTCGTCTTTATCGGCATCGGTGCGATGACCGATTTTACTCCCCTGATCTCCAACCCCAAGAGCCTTCTGATCGGTGCGGGCGCACAGTTTGGCGTTTTCGTGGCCTTCGCGGGCGCGTTGATCTCCGGTGTGTTCACTCCGGAGGAGGCCGCCTCCATCGGTATTATCGGTGGCGCGGACGGACCGACCGCCATTACGGTCACCAAAACGCTCGCGCCCGAGCTGCTCGGCGCGATCGCCATCGCGGCCTATTCCTACATGGCCCTCATTCCCTTGATCCAGCCTCCGCTGATGCGTCTGATGACCACTCCCGAGGAGCGCAAGATCAAGATGACGGAGCTGCGTAAGGTCTCGCAGGCCGAAAAGATCATTTTCCCGATCGTGGTCACGATCATCGTGGCGCTCATCGTGCCCGATGCTCTGGTTCTGATCGGATGCCTGATGTTCGGTAACCTGCTCAACGTCAGCGGCGTTACGGGACGTCTCTCCGACACGGCGCAGAATGCACTGATGAACATCGTCACGATCTTCCTCGGCATCAGCGTCGGCGCAACGGCCGTTGCCGAGAACTTCCTTAGCGGAAAGACGCTGCTCATCATCGTGCTTGGCCTCGTTGCCTTTATGATCTCCACCTTTGGCGGTCTTCTCACCGCCAAGATCATGTGCAAGCTGACGGGCGGCAAGATCAATCCGCTCATCGGCTCAGCGGGCGTTTCCGCCGTTCCCATGGCGGCGCGCGTTGCGCAAAAGGAGGGGCAGAAGGCAGATCCCTCCAACTTCCTGCTCATGCACGCCATGGGCCCGAACGTGGCAGGCGTTATCGGCTCTGCCGTTGCCGCAGGCGTTCTTCTGGCTTGCTTTGCCTGAAACCAATCTCATAGGAGTTAGAATATGATGAATTCGGTAAAAATTACAGAAACCGTTCTCCGCGACTCTCACCAGTCGCTTATCGCGACCCGCATGACCACCGAGGAGATGCTGCCCATTCTGTCCGCCATGGATCAGATCGGCTACCATTCTCTGGAGGCTTGGGGCGGCGCCACCTTTGACGCCTGCATGCGCTTCCTCAACGAGGATCCCTGGGAGCGTCTGCGCAAGATCCGCGAGCAGGTCAAGAACACCAAGCTGCAAATGCTCTTCCGCGGACAGAATATCCTGGGCTACCGTCACTATTCGGACGACGTTGTGGAATACTTCGTGCAGAAGTCCATCGCCAACGGCATCGACATCATCCGCATCTTTGACGCGCTCAACGACCCGAGAAACCTCAAGACCGCCATCAACGCCACCAAGCGCGAGGGCGGACACGTGCAGGCCGCTTTTTCCTATACCACGGGCCCGGTCTACACGATGGAGTACTACGCCAAGTATGCCAAGCTCCTGGAGGAGATGGGAGCGGATTCCATCTGCATCAAGGATATGGCAGGATTGCTCAAGCCCTACGATGCCTACGAGCTGGTCAAGACGCTCAAGGCGTCGGTTAAGCTTCCCATTCAGCTGCACACCCACTACACCTCGGGCCTTGCCTCGATGACCCTGATGAAGGCTGTTGAGGCCGGCGTGGACGTCATTGACACCGCGATCTCCCCGATGGCTATGGGTACCTCTCAGCCTCCCACGGAGGCCATGGTCGCCGCTTTGCAGGGAACGCCCTACGATACGGGCATTGATCTTGGCAAGCTGGATCAGGTCACCAAGTATTTTGCGCCTCTGCGCGAGAAGTATCTGGCCGACGGTCTGCTTAATCCCAAGGCACTCAAGGTGGACGTCAACGCTCTGCTTTATCAGGTACCCGGCGGAATGCTCTCCAACCTGATGAGCCAGCTGGCGCAGGCAGGGAAGTCGGATAAGCTGACCGAGGTGCTGGAGGAGGTTCCGCGCGTCCGTGCGGACGTTGGTTATCCCCCTCTCGTCACT